>NZ_JANSHO010000053.1:337-97429 GCF_047502635.1 Synechococcus sp. RC10B2 | reverse complement strand
GGGACAAAGGGGGTGAGGGCAAAAAGGCGCGCCCACCCGTTCACGCTTGCGCTGGGAAAAATAGCCCTTGCCGCAGCGATTCTGTGCCGAACCGATGTACCCTTATCAGCCGTGACAAGGGGGGAGAGGGCTGGGAGTGGGGGGATTTCGCGCCTGACGAACGCAAGCGGGTATACTGTTCTCGATGACGGATCTGCGCACGCTGAGTGAGACGATTCAGGAGGCTCGCCGTCGCCTGAAGGCGATTGGCGAGCATCTTTGACCTCGCCCGCCTGAAGTCGGAAATCGAACGCCTGCAACGCGCCAGCGAGTCGCCAGAGTTCTGGGCAAGCCCCGCCGAAGCGCAGGGGACGATGCAACAACTCGCCCGCCTGCGCAACCGTATCGAGCCTGTGGAACGGCTGATGGCGCAGGCGGACGAACTGAACGAGTGGCTCAGCCTGCTGGAGATGGAGTACGACGAGCGCACGGCGGCGGATGTGAGCGCACAGGTCGCCCTGCTGCAGCACGAGGTGGAGCAACTCGACTTGGTGACGCTGCTCAGCGGCGAGTACGATGCCCACAACGCGATTCTGGAAATCAACTCGGGCGCGGGCGGCACGGAAGCGTGCGACTGGGCAGCGATGCTGCTGCGGATGTACCTGCGCTGGGCGCAACGCCGCGGCTTCCGTGCCGAAATCGTCGACGAATCGCCTGGCACTGTCACGGGCTACTCCAGCGTCGGCGTGCTGATTGAGGGCGAGTACGCCTACGGGCTGCTCAAGTCGGAACACGGCGTGCATCGACTCGTGCGCATCTCGCCCTTCGACGCCAACAAGCGACGCCACACCTCCTTCGTGCTGGTGGAAGTGATGCCACAGGTCGAACAGAGCGAGTACCAACTCAAGCCCGAAGAGGTGAAAATCGAGACCTTCCGCGCGGGCGGACACGGCGGACAGCATGTGAACAAGACCGAGTCGGCGGTGCGGGCAACCCATATCCCGACGGGCATCACCGCCTCGTGTCAGAACGAACGCTCGCAACACCAGAACAAAGAGGTCGCGCTCAAGGTGCTGGCGGCGCGCGTCGCCGAATACTACCGCCGCCAAGAGGAACAAAAGATGCGCCAACTCAAGGGCGAGGTCGCTCCTGCAGAATGGGGACACCAAATCCGAAGTTATGTCTTGCAGCCCTACACGCTGGTCAAAGACCACCGCACGGACTACGAGACGGGCAATGTGCAGGCGGTGCTGGAGGGTGAGATTGATGGCTTCATCGAAGCGTATTTAAGGTGGAATGCTTCGAGGCGTTCCGCCGTCGAAGCGAGTACGGAGGGACAACGATGAGATTGGCTTGGTTGGTGTTGGGATGGGTGGTGCTGACTCTGGCTGTGGGCTGGAGCCAGGTCGGTCTGTCGCAGGGGGAGCCGCTGGCGAATGTCGGCGAGCGCTCGAATCCTGTGGCGCAAACCATCGTGGAGGCGATGCGTTCGGCGACGGGCGCGGAGATGGCGCTGCTCGGCGCGGCGTTTTTTAACGAGTCGGCGTCCGCGCCGACGACGGGCTTCACGGCGGACGACCTCATCAAGTCGCTCGCGCACCCCGACGACGAGGTGGTGGTGCTGAGCCTACGCGGGGCGCAGATTCTGCAAGCGTTGGAGCGCGCGCTCGAACTCTACCCGCAGAAAAACAACGCTTTTCTGCAACTGGCGGGCGCAGAGGTGCGCTTCGACCCGAAGGCAGAGCCCGGCAAGCGCGTGGTGAGCGTAGTGATTGCAGGCGCGAAGTTGGAGCCTGAGCGCGTCTACAGGGTGGCGACCACCGCGCCGATGGCGCGCGGCGCACTGGGCTACTTCCGCGTCTGGAGCCGCGACCAGATTGCGCAAAGCACAGGGCGCACAGTCGCCGATGTCGTGCGCGACTACTGCAAGTGGCAGCGCTCGCTGCTCAGTCAGCCTGCGTGGAAGGCGTCCGACGCATAGTTTGATGTAGCCCCCTCGTTAAGGTTCCCCTCGCGAATCGGGGGGAACCGCGCTGCGCGTCACTCGGTTCCCCCTGCGAGCAGGGGGAACCTTAAGGAGGGGGTTATCGGGCATACTCGTTTTTGTGAACTTTGGCTGCGCGATTGGTATAATCACTGCCCCGCCTCCATCTGCTTCAGGATTGCCTCCAGGCGGCGCATGCGCTCGCCGTAAGCTGCCCAGTCGCCGTTTTTGAGGGCGTCCTGCGCTTCGCGGTAGATGCGGTTCGCCTGTCGCGCCAGGCTGCGCAGGTCGGCGGGCGCGGTCGGCGCCGTCGGCGGGGCAGCCGTCTCGCCGTCCCGCGCCACACGCGGCGGCGTGCGACCCGCGCGCTCGGCAAGCAACAACTGCAGCCCCTCCTCCACCGTGTCGGTCATCACCACGCGGTCGCCGCTGGCAAGCACCACCTTCTTCAGTTCGGGAATCGCGCCCTCCGAACGCGCCCGTAGGTATATCGGCTTGAAATACAGCATCGCCCGACCCAGCGGGATGACCAACAGGTTGCCCCGAAACACCTGCGACCCCTGCTGGTTCCACAGGTTCAACTGCTGCGCGATGTCGGGGTTCTGGTTGATACGCGCGTCAATCTGTTCGGGACCGTACACCAGCCGCTGGTTGGGGAAACGGTACAGCACCAGTTCGCCGTAGCGGTCGGGGTCGCAGTGCGCCACCAGCCACGCCACCAAGTTCTTGCGCTGCTGCGGAGTAAACGGCAAGGTCAGCATAAAGCGCGGCTGCGACTCGCCCGGCGGCTGCATAATCACATAGTACGGCGTCATCGGCACGGTCTCGTTGTTCTCCAGAATCTCGCGGGCGATTGCCCACGCATCCGCCTTGTTGAAAAACACGCGGGCGTCCGTGGTGTTGTAGAGTTCCAGCAGTTGCGCCTGCACCTCGAACAGGTCAATCGGGTAGCGCACATGCTCGCGCAAGCCTGCGGGCATCTCAGCAAGCGGCTTGAACACGCCCGGATACGCCCGCGCGTAGGCGCGGATAATCGGGTCGGTCTCGTCGGCGATGTAGAAGTTCACCTCGCCCGTGTAGGCGTGAATCGTCGCCTTGACCGAGTTGCGCAAATAGTTGAACTGGCGCACGACCCGATCGCGCGAGAGGAACGGGCGACTGTACGGGTAGTTGCGCGTGAAGGTGTAGCCGTCGTAAATCCACACAATCTCGCCGTCGTGAATCACGGGGTAGGCGTCTTCGTCCCAGCGAATAAACGGCAGCATCGCCTGCACGCGCTCGCGGATGTTGCGCCGAAACAGCAGGCGCGACTCGGCAGCCAGGTCGCCCGAAAGCAGGATGTTCTGATCCGACAGCCGTATCGCAAACAGCATTCGCGTCAGCCAGCCGCCAATCGGCACGCCCCCGTCGCCGCTGTAGGTCGTGTAGACATTCTCCTCGCCCTCCGCGCCTGTGAGTCGCGGGTAGTCGAACTCCTGCAACCGCGTGCGCACGATGGAGTAGCGGTCGATGTTCTCGCCGAAGTAGACGGCGGGGTTCTTCAGCGGCAGGTACTCAGGCGTGCGCGGGGGCAGATCGCGCATCCAGAACACGGGCTGCCCATCGCTGGTCGCCTCGTTCACGGGGTTCATCACTACACCGTAGCCGTGCGTATACAGCAGGTGCAGGTTCTGCCAGCGTTGCGCGGCGGGCGGCAGCCCTTCCAAGTTCAACTCGCGCACCGACAACAGCACCTGCCGCAACGCGCCGTTCACTCGATACCTGTCCACATCGATGTCCACGAACGCATAGTAGGGTTTCAGCGCCTGTAGCCCGTTGTAGACCTGCCGCAGCGGGCGGAAGTCCCACAAGCGCAGGTTCTCCAGCGTGCCCTCCGCCCCGCGCAAATCGGCGGGAACCAAGTCCTCACGCACATCCATCGGCTGCACGCGAATCGTGTCCAACTTGTAGGCGCGGCGCGTGAAGGTCAGATGCCGCTCGATATACTCGGTCTCGCGCTCCAACTGGTTCGGCACGACCACGAACCGCTGCACCAACGGCGGATAAATCAGCGTCGCCGCAATCCAAAACAGCAGCACAACGGCGAATCCGCCAATCGGCAGCAGCAGCCCCGCCCCGCGCCGTAGGCTAATCAAGCACAACACCGCCGCGCCCAGCAGCCCGAACACCGTGATGTTCAGAATCGGCAGCCGCGCATGCACATCCGTGTAGCCCGCCCCGAAAAACTGGTCATGCTCCGAGAACACCAAGTCGTACCGCGCCAGCCACAAGTACCACGCGAACGCCAGCAGAAACAGCGTCGCCAGAATCAGCATGTGCGGCTTGACCGACGGCAGAAAGGTCGGCATCCCGCCCAGCCAGCCCAACGCGCGATTGAAGTAGTAGAACGCACCGACCCCCACCAGCGCAATCAGCGTCGTGAAGACCACCAGCCCCGACACAAACGACAGAAACGGCAGCCGAAACACATAGAAGCCGACATCCTGCCCGAACAGCGGGTCTTTGACGCCGAACGCCTGCGCGTTTTGGAACAGCATCAGGTCGTTCCAGTACGCGCTTGCGCTTAAGCCAACAAACAGCGCGAATGCCCCCGCGCCCAGAATCAGCAGGTAGTAGGTGCCTCGGCGTACGGCGCGCGTGATGCGCACGATTCGCCCGCCGCGCACAGCTAAGTCGGGCGCGTCCGCTGCCCCTGCCACCCGATTGGCAATCAGCAGGTTCACCAGCGCGAACAGGAAAAAGCCAATCGCCGCCGCCAAAAACAGCACCCACCGCAGCGCGAGAATGCGCCCGAAAATCTGGGGGTACTTCACATCATGCACAAACCACAAGTAATCGGTGTACAGGTTGACGAATGTGCCCCCAAACAGCATCACGAGCAAGACGGCGGCGATGACGCCTGTCGCGACTCTCTGACGGGTTTCCATACGGGGTATTGTACCCCAGCCGCGTGCTGGAGGGCTTCTGGCTGCAGGTGGAGTGGCTGTGGACGCGCCCGCCGTTGTGGGAGGTTCTCAAGCGACTAAGGCTGAGTGGGTGAAAATTACCCATCGCGTGGGTAAAATTCACCCACAATGATACCCCGTCATCTCACGGAACGGGTTCTGGAACGGCTTGCGATTGCGCCCGTCGTGTTCCTGAACGGGGCGCGGCAGGTGGGCAAGACAACTTTGGCGCAGCAACTAATCAACACTGGCGCGCTGCGCGCCTACTACACGCTGGACACCCTTGAGACTCTCCAAGCGGCGCAAGCCGACCCGCAGGGCTTCGTGGACAACCTGCCGCTGGGCGCGGTGGTGGATGAGGTGCCGCGTGCGCCCGAACTGCTGCTGCCGCTCAAGCGACGCATCGATGCCGAGCGTCAAGCAGGGATGTTCCTGCTGACAGGCTCCGCGAACCCGCTCACGCTGCCGCGCGTGGCGGATGCGCTGGTGGGGCGCATAGCGACCCTAACGCTACACCCCTTCTCGCAAGGCGAACTGGAGGGCACGCAACCGCACTGGCTGACGCGAGCCTTCACGGGCGCGTTCCAGATGGCGACCTACGAGCCGCTGAGCGACATCTGGGCGCGGGTTGTGCAGGGCGGCTACCCAGAAGCCGTCGCCATCGCAGACCCGCGTCGGCGTCAGCTCCGACTTCGCGATTACGCCGACACGCTCCTGACGCGCGATGTGCAGATACTCGCCGACATAGAGCGCACCGCAGATCTGGCGCGCCTGCTACGCCTGCTGGCGGCGCAGACCTGCCAGAGCCTCAACTTAGCCAGCCTCTCGCGCGAGTCGGGAATCCCGCACTCCACGCTGCAACGGTACTTCGCGCTGCTGGAGACGCTGATGGTAGTCGTGCGCGTCCCCCCCTGGTACGCCAATATCAGTCAGCGGTTGCTCAAGTCGCCCAAGGTGATGCTCAACGACACGGGGCTTGCACTGGCGTTGCTGAACTACACGGAGACGCGCCTCGCCGAAGACGACCTGCTGCGCGGGCGAATGCTGGAAAACTTCGTCGGCATGGAGCTGTTGAAACAGATTGCCTGCGCCCCTGAAACCTACCAGCTGTACCATCTGCGCACGGCGAAAGGTCAGGAGGTGGATTTCGTGCTGGAAGACCCAGCGGGCAGGCTGTTTGGCGTCGAGGTGAAGGCGTCGGCGACAATGCAAACGAACGACTTTCGCCACCTGCGCGCGTTTCGCGCGTGGGCAGGCGAGCGTTGGGCAGGGGGCGTCGTGTTCTATCTGGGCGTGACGCAAGTTCCGTTCGGCGAAGGGCTGTGGGCGTCGCCGCTGCAAACCCTGTGGCGCGATTAGTGTCTGTCGCTATTCCGACAGTTTTTGGGTACACTTAATTTTGTAGGAGGCAGATAACCGTTGGGCGACGCGGGTCAGCCTGCATGGGGCGTGTGGCTGTCGGGGTTGGAGCAGGGCGCGCCCCCAGGCGAGGCGATTGAAAACGCGCTGCGCTGGCTGCTCGAAGCGACCGCCGCGCAGGTTGCGGTGCTGTTCCTGCCCGACCCCAGCGGCGAGGGGGTGGAGTTCGCCTATGTTGCGGGCGAGCGCGCCGATGAGCTGCGCGGCTTCCGCCTGCGCCCGACCGACGCGCTCGTCGCCCCCACCCTGCTGAACCGCGAAGTGTGGCGCTATTCCGCCGAGACCTACCAAGAGCCGATTGGCGCAGTCGCCACAGGCATCGCCATCCCGCTGCCGAGCCTGCCGAAAAGCGCGCTTGCCCTGCTAAACCGCCCCGCGCCGTTCGACGACGCGCACCTTGACCTGCTGGGGCAGATTGCCGCGCCCATCGAGCTGCTGCTGCGCTTGCAGCACGCGCAGACCCAGCTGGAGCAGCGCGAGCGCGCGCTGGGGTGGCTCAGCCGCCTGCCGAAGCGACTCGGCGCGGACTTGAGCCTGCCGCACGCGCTGGAGACCGTCGAATCGCTGATGCGCAAGGTCGCGCCCGAAGGGGGCGGCGTGTGGCTCTACGACGAGAACCGCCGCGCGCTGCTGCTGGCGACGCAGTACGGCGGGGACGCCCTGCCCGAACAGATTGCGCCCGACGAGTTGCCTACAAGCTGGACGGACGCCCCTGTGGAGACCATCTGGGGCAGGCGACGCTACCGCGCCTACGCGCTCGCGCTCGCCGAGCAGCCGCTGGGACTGCTCGCGCTCGCCCTGCCTGCCGACGCGCCCGACGCGCTGGAGTGGCTGCCCCCCCTGCTGGGGCACATCGCGCTCACGCTCTCCAACGCGCTGCTGTACGAGCAGACCGCCCAGCGCGCCCAGCACATGGCGAAGCTGTACGACCTGTCGCTCCAGCTGGGCGAGACGCAGAGCCTGCGCGCGGTGCTGCGCCTGCTGTGCCGCACCGCGCACGAACTCATCCCGCACGATTACACCGTCGTGTACCTGCCCAGCCGCCGCGAGCCTGACCGACTTGCGCCCGTGTATGTCGAGCCGCTCAGCGAGACGCTGCTAACACACAGCCCCGACGCGCAATATAGCCTGCCGGGCTGGGTCTACGCCTTCAACGCGCCGATCGCCGCGCCCGATTTGGAGCAGCACCCGCAGAACCTCAAGGAGCCACTGCCTGGCGGGTTCGCCTCCGCGTTGGCTGCGCCGTTGCAGGTCGCCGAGCGCACACTGGGCGCGATTCTGCTGCTCACGACCACCCCGCGCGAGTTCACCCTGTCGGAGGTGGAGCTGCTGTTCACCCTCGCGAACACAGGCGCGCTGCGCCTGCACACGCTGGAGCGCACGCATGCGTAAGCCGACCTTCAGCCCCACCAAGCTCACCACCTACCTCACCTGCCGCATCAAGTACCACTGGGCGTACATGACCCCCTACGGGCGATGGATGCGCCGTCCGAACCCTGCGTTTGCTTTCGGCGCGAACCTGCACCGCGCGCTGGAGTTTTTTCACACCGCAGGCGGCGCGGAGAGACTCTCGCCCGACGAGTTCCGCCACGCGCTGGAGCGCCTCTGGAGCGATGCAGGCTTCGAATCGGCGCAGCAGAGCGAAGCGTTCAAGCAGCATGGGCACGCGCTGGCGAGCCAATACTACGAAGCGCAGGCGGTGCAGTCTACCGAAGCGGTCGTGCTGTTCACGGAGCGGACGCTGCGGCGCGATATGGGACGCTACATCCTCACCGGGCGCATCGACCGCGTCGATGAACACCCCGACGGCGCGCTGGAGATTATCGACTACAAAAGCGGGCGCGCCGAGATCGACGAAGAGCAGGTGCGCAACGACTTCGCGTTGCACTGCTACGCGCTGCTGCTGCAAGAGATTTACCCCGACCGCCCGCTGTGGATTGCCATCTACGCCCTGCGCCCCAACAAAAAGGTCGCCGTGTCACTGGACGCCGACGCGCTCGTCGAGTTTCGCGACCTGCTCGACGCGCTGGTTGCGCAGATACTGGACGAGGACTGGGATTTGCTTGCGCCGCGCTGGATCCCCCACTGCGCGGGATGTGAGTTCCTGGAACTCTGCGTGCGCAAGTTAGGGCTTACGCACGCAGAGTAGACGCCGATTAGCAGCCGCTGCCGAAGTTGAACAGCACCGTCAGTAAGTCCGCGTCGTCGACTGTGCCGTCGTCGTTCACATCACTCACGATGTCGTCCGAGCCGAAGTTGAACAGCACCGCCAGCAAGTCCGCGTCGTCCACGCAGCCGTCGCCGTTGACATCCCCGTCGACCACCGCGCGAATCGCCGCCACATAGTAGTTGTCGTAGTATGCCGAGTCGTTGGCGTTGCCGTTCGGATTCACAAACCAAACATCCGCATCGCCGAAGACAGGACCCGCGCTATACTGAATCGGATAGTTTCCGTTCGGATCGACATCGACGCCATTCAAGTAGACCTTGAAAGTGCGCGTTGTGTAATCGATGTCCATTCGGAAGCGGTTCCATCGGTTACGCTGAGCAAACAAGTTGAGATTCGAAATCATCGTCGCTGTGCCGTTCTCAAAATAGATAAGTTGCACTTGATTGTTTTCCAACACGCGCGCCGAACAGACCCTTGTTAGCACGCCCGCACCGTTGTAGACATCGATACCGTAAGCTCCCTGCACTGAAGAGCTGGTCAGGTACATGTCCCATTTGATACGGATAATCTTATTGGGGCTTGCAGATGTGTCGTGCGGGCTATATCGCCACCACCAGTTGGAGCCTATTCCAGTGCCACTGATAGGCGTGATCTTCAACGACTTGTCCCCAGAGCGGGCGAAGTTGTCCACGATGCTGCCATCGCCTCGCCCACCCGTGTTGGAGAGCTGCTGCTCCCATCCGAACTGGTTCACAATCGGTCCGAGAGTGAACTCCTCGAAGCCCGTTGAATACAGCACCTGCGCGTTCGCAGTCACGCACGCCGCCGCGTAGAGCGCGGCAATCGGTAACAGTATCCGTCGCATCGCCTTTCCTCCTGTATCGAATTGCTGCGCTGTTATTATACCCAATTTCACAGTTGGGCAACGGAGGGCTGAATTATCTACAATTTGCCCCCAATCGCTTGTAAAATCAGCAGGAATCGGATACAGCCTGTGGTATAGTTTGCGCAACGGAGCGGACGATGGCAAAAACAGGGAGGGTTTATGGACTTTGGAGCGTTGCGCTCTGGCTGCTGGCGGCGGGGCTGCTGATTGGCACGACGCCGCGCACAGCCGAGTATTTCGCCCACTGGCGCACGCTGCGTACCGAGAACGCCCAGCTGGAGCAGCAGCTGGCGCGACTGCACGCAGAAGAGCGCGCCTTAGAAGCGGAGCTGAAGCGCGTGCAGACCGACTTGGGGCGCGAGGCGCTCGCCCGACAGCGCGGCTGGCTGCGCAAAGGCGAGGAGCCACTGCGCATCAATCGCCCCTAAAACACATACGGCGCAGTCTCAGGGTTCGCCCGCAGCGCATCCCACTCCGCATCGGAGACGGGCTGCGGTTTGTCGCGCTCGGCGTCTACGGTGCAAAGGAACCCGAACGGCTCGTCGTAGGGGTTCACCCAGCGGTGCGGCATAAGCGGCGGCACATACACGATGTCCAGCGGCTGGAGTTCGAACACGCGCTCGCCCACCAGCGCGCGCCCGCGCCCCCGAACGACCACCACCAGATGCACATGCGCGTGCTTTTCCAAGCTGGAGTAGCCGTCAGGCGCAATCTCAAAGTAGCGCAGCGCGAAACTCGCCTCAATATACGGGGGGCGTCCGAGGCTGTAGCGCGTCACCCCGCGCCAGCCCAGCCCGCGCGCGTCGCCTGCATGCTCCTTATACTGCACGGGCACAATCCCCTGCCACTGGAACTGCGCCGCGTCGAAGGGGATATGTAGCCGCCGAAGCGCGTCCTGCAACGCCTCGGCAGCCTGCGCCATCGTCTCTGCGCTCGGTTTCATTGCCTTCGTAGCAAGCCCTCAAGGTTCACCCGCGCAGGTCGCTCAGGCGCGTCAGCCAGCTCCCACGCCAGCCCAAACACCGTGCGCGCCACCCGCGCCATCTTCTCAAAGTCAATCTTCTCCACCGTATCTGTCACCTGATGGTAGTCCGCATGCAAGCCCGTGAAGAAGAAGACCGCAGGGATGCCCTTGCTCACGAAGCTATAGTGGTCGCTGCGGAAAAAGAGCTGCTCGGGGTGGCTCAGCGAGTCGTACATGGGGTTCAGCTCCATCCGCAGGTACTGGTCGTTCACGCGCTTGAGTACCGCGCCGATGTCGGGGCTGGCGATGTTGGGTCCAATCACATAGACCTCGTTCGGTCCCGACAGGTCGCGGTTGCGCGGGTTCGTGTCGCCAGGTTGCTTGCTGCGCCCCACCATGTCCATGTTGAGGTTCACGACGATGTTCTCCAGCGGCACGGTCGGTCGCTCCACGAACAGGCGCGAGCCGAGCAGTCCCCGCTCCTCGCCAGCGTACCAGAGCAGAAGGATGGAACGCTTCGGGCGGGGTCCTGTGGCGAACGCTTCGGCAATCTCCAGCAGCGCGACGGAGCCAGAGCCGTTGTCGTCCGCGCCGTTGAAGATGCGGTTTGTGCCCTCGCCCCGCGTAGAGACGCCCACATGGTCTAAGTGCGCGCCAATAGAGACATACTCGCGCTTCAACACAGGGTCAGCGCCTTCGATGACGCCAATCACATTCCGCGCAGTGTCGATGCGCGTCTGCACGCGGAGCGTGATGGCAATCTGCTTGTTGGGGCTGAGCGCGAACGACGGCGCAGGGTCGTTATCAATTGCCCGTCGGATTAGCTCGGCGGCGGAGACCTGCTCGCCCGCAAACAGCGCGTTCAGCATCGGCGCAGAGGCAACAATCACGGGAACCCTGCTCATCGGCTGCAAGCCCTCCACCCCGCGCCGCTGGCTCCACGCGCGGGCAATGCGTTCGATGCGCTCCATATCCGAGGGGTCAATGCGCAGGATTGCCAGTGCGCCCTTCTCTTCGGCGTTCTGTTCAGGCGAGCGCCAGCCTGCCGCTTCCGCCGCCTCCAGCCCCTGTTCGAAGACCTCCTTCGGGTAGCTCGCCTGCACCACCAGCACCTTGCCCTGCACCTCCAGCCCCGCGTAGGGGTCGATGCCCTTTTCGGGGTTCGACCAGCCGTTGCCGACATAGACCAGCGGCGCAGTTGCGTCGATTGCCACAGGGCGTGCTACAAAGCCGACTCCGTACTCGAAGCTCTGCCCCCCAATCCGAATGCGCGACTCGGCGGCGTTGATGGCGTCCGTGCGAAATCGCAGCGTCTGATAGTAGGTTCCGTTCTCGCCTGCGGGTTTCACCCCCCAGCGTTGCAGGTGCGACACGATATACATCCCCGCCAAGTCCAGCCCGCGCGAGGGGGTGTCGCGCCCTTCCAGCTCGTCCGAGGCGATGAACTCCAAGTGGGCGCGCAGGTCGGTCGGGGTGATGGTCTCGGCGCGGCTGATCCACGCAGGCGCGTCCGCCCACGCCCACATCAGCCACAGCGCGAGGCTCAGCGACAGAAAGCGTCTCATGACCGTATTGTACCACTTGTGGCAAAGCACTCGGAAGGGCGCAGCGACTACACGCCTACAAATATATCGGGTACAATTCCCTCACTGAACAGTCGGTAGAGGTGGAGCATGGCAGTGAGCTATCTCAAGGGCGAGCCGTTAGAGTTGCGCTGGCGCAGCAGTTGGTGCGAGCATCAGGCGCGCACGATTCCGTCGCTGTTCCAATCGCAAGCGGAGACGCTGGGCGACTCGACGCTTTACTTGGTCAAGCGGGAGGGGGCGTACCAGCCCATTTCATGGCAGACCGTTAGGCGCGATGTGGAGACGCTCGCCGCCGCCCTGATCGCGCGGGGCGTCCAGCCTGGCGACCGCGTCGCGATTCTGTCCGAGAACCGCTACGAGTGGGTCGTCGCCGACCTTGCGATTTTGCACGCGGGCGCAGCGTCCGTCACCCTGCACTTCCCGCTCACCCCCGAACAGGTCGAGGAGCAACTGCGCGACTCCGAATCCTGCGCGATTTTCGTCTCCACCGCGCAGCAGGCGCAGAAGGTGGAATCGATCCGCGACCGCCTGCCTGCCCTAAAGCACTCCTTCAGTTTCGACGCGGTTAGCGGCTGGACGCCTATCGCGCAACTCCAGCAGGAGGGCGAGCAACTGCTGCGCGACAAGCCGACGCTGGTGCGCGAGACGGCGGAACTGAACCACTGGGATAGCCTCGCCACGCTCATCTACACTTCGGGCACCACAGGCGACAGCAAGGGCGTGATGCTCTCGCACGGGAACCTGCTCGCTAACATGTACGCCTGCATGCAGGTGTTCCCGCCGCCCGGACGCGACTATGTGATGTTCAACTTTTTGCCGCTCAGTCATATCTACGCGCACACTTGCGACCATCTCGTGGCGATTGCGCTGGGCGTGCAGATGGCGTTCGCGGAGAGTTTCGACACGCTGGCGCAGAATCTGCAGGAGGTGCGCCCACATGCGATTAACGGCGTGCCGCGCTTTTACGAAAAAGTGCGCGAGCGCGTGATGCAGGTGATTGGCAGCAAGCCGTTTCTGCGCCTGCTGGGCGGTTACGCCCGCAAAAAGGGGATGCGTCGCGCGTTCGGCGGCAGGCTGATTTGGGCAATCAGCGGCGGCGCAGCCTTAGACCCCCAAGTCGCCGAATTCTACTGGGAGAACGGCATCCAACTTTTTCAGGGCTACGGGCTGACCGAGACCTCGCCCGTGCTGACGGGCAACAACCCCAAGCACAACAAAATCGGTACCGTCGGCGTGCCCTTCCCCGGCGTGGAAATCAAAATCGCCGAGGACGGCGAAATCCTCGCGCGCGGACCCAACATCATGAAAGGCTACTGGCGCAAGCCCGAAGCGACCGCGCAGGCGATTGATCCCGACGGCTGGTTCCACACGGGCGATGTCGGCGAGATTGTGGACGACAAGTACCTACGCATCACCGACCGCAAAAAGGACATCTTCGTGCTGGCGGGCGGCAAAAACATCGCGCCCGTCGCGCTGGAAAACGCGCTGATCCGCAACCCCTACATCGAGCAGGCGGTCATCTACGGCGACAGAAAGAAGTTCGTCGCCGCGCTAATCGTGCCCGACTTCGTGCAACTGGAAGAGTGGGCGCAGCAGCAGGGTATTCAATACGATTCCCGCGAGGCGCTGGTGCAGAACCCCCAGGTGTACGCCTTCATCGAGCAACAGGTGGAGGACGCGATGCGCCCGTTCGCGAACTACGAGCGCGTCAAACGGTTCATTCTGCTGCCGCAGGCGTTCACCTTCGAGGCGGGCGATGTGACCGTCACGCTCAAGATGCGCCGCGCCCGTATCATCGAGCGCTACCGTGAACAACTGGACGCGCTTTATGAAGAGGAGCGGGTATAATATCCCCTCGATGAGCATACAGGAGGCGTATCGATGCTGAGGATTCGGTTAATGCGCGTTGGCAAAAAGAAGAAGCCTGTGTACCGCGTGGTGGTCACGCCGAGCCAGAACCCGCGTTCGGGCAAGTGCGTGGAGATTGTCGGGCACTACAACCCGATTACCGACCCCGCGGAGGTTCGGTTCAACGAGGAGCGCGTGCTGCACTGGCTGCGCACAGGCGCCCAGCCGACCGACACCGTGCAGCACCTGCTGAAAATCACGGGCGTCTGGGAGAAGTTCACAACCGATTCGTCGCCAAGCGCGGCGTCAACCAACTAAGGGGATAGGACTATGCTACGGGAGTTTCTGGAAGCGTCGGTTCGCGCGCTGGTCGAAGACCAACAGGCGGTGCAGATTCAGGAAGAGCGCAACGGCTCGATGCTCCGCTACACGATTCAGGTCGCCGAGGGCGATCGCGGGCGCGTGATTGGCAAGCAGGGGCGCATCGTGAACGCGCTGCGCACCGTCGCGCAAGCCGTCGGGGCGAAGAATCGCGTGCGCGTGCAGGTCATCGTGATTACCGACGGCGCGCCCGCCGACACAGGCGACCACGACAGCGCAGGCGACGACGAATAGACAATGCCCAAGCCGTATGTCCCGAAAATCGCCCGACGCTGGGTGACCGTCGGCGTCATCGTGCGCCCGTTCGGGATACGCGGCGAACTGAAGGTGCGCTCGGAGACCGACTTCCCTGAAGTGCGGTTCCAGCCCGGCGCGCGCCTGCACTGGTGGCTGCCGCCCAAGCCCGAACCCGACGACGCCGAACCCGCGCCCACGCGCAAACGACCCCCACGCACGCAGCCGCCCCAAGCATGCGTCGTCAAAAGCGCCCGCTGGCACGGCGAGCATCTCGTGATTCAACTGGAGGGAATCGACACACGCAACCAAGCCGAAGCCCTGCGCGGCGCATGGCTGCTGATCCCCCCCGAAGAGCGCATGCCCCTCGAAGAAGGGCAATACTACATCGACGATCTCATCGGCATGGAGGTCTTCACCGAATCGGGCGAACGCATCGGCAAACTCAAGCATGTGCGCCAAGGCGCGGCGTATGACTTCTATGACATCGGCGCGTACACCATCCCCGCTGTGGAGGAGTATATCCTCGAAGTCGATGTGCCCAACAAGCGCATGGTGGTGCGCCTGCCTGAAGTGGACTAAGCGTCCGCGATATAACCCCACAGCTTCGCCAAATCCTCGGCGAATCGCTTCTCGTCGGGCGTTTCGATGAGCATCGGCAGCGCGGCGAAAGTGGGGTCGTTCAGCAGCAGGCGGAACGCGCCCGCGCCTAACTCGCCCTCGCCGATATGCTCGTGGCGGTCTACGCGCGACCCCAGCGGCTTCTTCGAATCGTTCAAGTGCCACACCTGCAGGCGCGATAGCCCAATCAGGCGGTCAAATTCTTCCCACACCGCGCGGTAGGTCTCCTCTGCACGCAGGTCGTACCCCGCCGCGAACAGGTGGCAGGTGTCGGCGCAGATGACCAGCCGCTCGTCGGGCAGCGCGTCCAAGAGACGCGCGAAATGCTCGAGCCGATAGCATAGCGCACTGCCTTGACCCGCCATCGTCTCCATCGCGATGCATACGCCGTCGGGCATCTCGGCAAGCAGGTTGCGCAGGCTTTCGATCAGCAGCTGCATGCCCGTCTCGAAGTCGGGATGCGACCCCATGTGGACGACGGCGTAGCGGATACCGAGCTTCGCGCAGCGGCGCAGTTCCGCCAGGTACGCCTCGTAGGACTTGCGGCGCGTGTCGGGGTCGGGCGAGGCGAGGTTAATCAGGTACGCCGCGTGCGACACCACGCAGTGGATGCCTGTCTCCTGCTCCGCTGCCAGCAGTTTCTGCGCCTGCTCGTCGGAGACATCGGTCGGTTTCCACTGGCGCGGGCTGGCGGTGAAAATCTGCACGGCGGTGCAGCCCAGTCGTTTGCCTTCGTACACGGCGTTCTGCAGACCGCCTGCGGTGGAAGTGTGTGCGCCGATGAGTCGCTGCATAGCGCGGTAGGTTCGGCGCGGGTCAGCCTTTTCCTGCAGGCATCGCTTCGAAGCGCAGGGTGAGGGTGTCAGCGGCGTAGGTGGTCTTTGCGGCGCGGGCAATCAGCACGACGCGCTCGGCACGGCACTGGCGCACGCGCTCCATGAGTTCAATCAGCGTTTCGGGCGAGGTCTCGCCGACGGTTGGGGGCGCGCCCGCCTGCTCCTGTCGGGGCAGGATGCCCGCCTCAATCGCCCGCTCGCGCACCTCCGTCTGCAGAAAGCGCAGCACCTGCTCCAGCGGGCGGCTCTGCGGGCGGCAGTCCAGCGTGATACGGGCGACCTCCGCGCCCTCGTCGAATACCTTGCGGTTGCGGTACAGGCGCAGCTCGATGGGCACAGGCTCGCCCTGCGCGGCGTTCATAATCGCCACCGCAACCACGGCGACCGAGTCGCCCGACGCGCGGATGTTCTGCTGGACGACTTCGAGGCTCTCGCTCTCGGTGATTTCGGCTTGCTCGCCGCTGACGAGGCGCACGCGCTTGTCGGGGATGAACGCCGCGCGGCTCTGCCCTGCGGCGGGCGCAGCGCCCCGCGCACGCGCCGTGCGGTCAGCAAGACTCAACAAGTCCTGCAGCCCCTGCCGCACGCGCACCTCGCTCCAGCCTGCGGGGAACACCGCGCGCCCCAGTTCTTCGCCCAGTTGCACAGCGATGGGGGTCAGCCGAATGTTCGCGAGTTGCGCCAGCTCGCGCGTGGCGCGCTCCAGCTCCTCCAGTTGGCGGCGCAGAGTTGCCGCGCGCTCCAACAGATAGGTGTTCTGCGTTTCCAGTTGCTCGTTCGCCTGCGCGAGTTGGCGGTTCTGCGCCTCAAGTTGCTGGTTCTGGGACTGAAGGCGTTGGTTCTCGGCGTCGAGTTTGGCGTTCTCGGAGGCGAGTGCGGCGCCCTGCTCGGCGAACTCGTCGTTCTGGGCGCGCAGCTGCGCTTGCTGTCGCTCCAGCGCGGCGATTTGCATGCGCACAGCTTGGATTTGCTGCTGCAGGGCTTCTCGCGCCTGACGCGCCTGCGCCAACCGCGCTTCCGCCTGGCGCAAAAGTTGCTGGTTCTGGCGCAGTTGCTCGCGCGCCTGCGTCAGTTGCGCCTCCAGTTGGCGTACCTGCTGCAGCCGCGCCTGATACTCGCGTTCCAACGCCTCGAGTGCCTCGCCCAGTCGCTTGCCTTCGCGTTGCAGTTGCGCGTTCGTTGACTGCAGGTCGGCGTTGCGCGCCTGCAGCTCCTTGAGGCGCGCCTCGTTCTCGCGCAGCTCCACCAAGATTCGGTCGCCCCGCGTAATCCATGCGCGGAACGACTCGTTGACCAGCGTCATCCCGACGACCGTGAGGGCGACCGTGAGGCAGCCCGTGAGGGTGGTGATCAGCGTGGCGGTATGGCGTGGGCGGATACCGAACAGGCTCAGCCGCTGCTTGCCCAGCCGCCTGCCCAGCCAGTCGCCCGCATACGCCAACGCGCCCCCGAACACCACCAGAAGCGCGAAAATCCCAAGCATCGTCGGGGTCATTCTGTAGAATTGTACCTGAACAACACCCCCCAACATCGCTCAAAACCGTGCTATAATGGAATCGGAACCCCTTGCGTAGGAGGTCAACCCATGCGAACGGTACATTTCTGGCTGAGTTTGGCAGTTGCAGGGGCGCTTTTGACGCCCCTGAGCGCCCAGCGGCTCTACTGGCTGGGCACAACAGGCGGCAACAGCTATGCTACAGGCGTCTCAAACGACGGCTTGACGGTTGTCGGCGAAGCGAACGGCAATGCCGTTGTGTGGGATCGCGCCGCTAATACGATAATCACCGTGTATAACGGCTCCTCAGCGATGTCGGGGTGCGACGCCACAGGCGCGATTGCGGTTGGGTTGGTCAATCCTGGCTACTATTCTTACCAGACCCCGTTTATGTGGACACGGCAGGCTGGCTTTCAGTGGCTGCCCCCGCACCCCGAATTCGGCTGGTGCGCCGACATCACCCCGTCGGGCGCATACGCCGTGGGTAAAGCTCGGTCGCCGTCTGGCAACAATCTTCCTGCGCTGTGGGATCTGACGCGGAACCCGCCTGTTCTCCTCACCTATGCCGTTGGTGTGGGCATGTATCACGGTGAAGCCTACAGCATTTCTGACGATGGGCGCACCATTGTTGCGTTTGGACACGGTTCAGGTTGGGGCTATCGTGGTGTCGTCTTCCGACTTAAGCCCGACTTCACGGTGGACTGGTGGTCTTACCTGATGCCCATCTCTGGGCACTACGGCTGCGTCCCGCGTGAAATCTCCGAAGATGGCAGCGTTGCGGTCGGCAACTCGGGCAACATCTGGGGCGGAAGTTATTACCCTGCGATGTGGCGCGCTGCCAACAACTGGGCGCCTGAACTGCTGGCGAACTTGGGTGGGAACGCTGGCGAGGCGTGGGACATTCGCGGGGGCATAATCATCGGCTTTTCCACTACCCCCAGCGGAGAGCGACGCGCCGTGCGCTGGCGACTCGGCACGGCGACCACGCAGGTGGAAGACCTGAACCAGACCTACGCCGCGCTGCTCACGGGCGGCTCGGTGCTGCGCAGTGCGAATGCCTTCTCGGCGAACGGGCGCTACATCGTGGGCTGGGGCTACAACGCGGCGACGGGGCGCAACGAAGCCTTCCTGCTGGACACGCAGGGGTGCGCGTCGGAAAACGGCGATGTGGACGCCAACGGCTGTGTGGATGACGCCGACCTGCTCGCCGTGCTGTTCAACTTCGGCAACAGTGGCAGCACCTTAGGACGCGAAGACACCAACTGCGACGGCATAGTCGACGACGCCGACCTGCTCACCGTGCTGTTCAACTTCGGGAGCGGGTGCTAAGGCATCAGGGTACGGGCGCGGGAACTGTGCCCGTACCCTAAACGGAGAATACCGTGTGTGCAACAAAGTATACCGACCGCCCTCGCATAAGGTACAATCCGACTGAAATGGCAAAACTGGTGAAGGTACGCTATCGTCGTGGGGTTCTGGAACCGTTTGAGCCGTTGGTTCTCGAAGAGGACACGGAACTTACGGTTATAATCCCCGACACTGCGGCAGAGTCAGCAGACGCTGACCCCACTGTTGCAACTGCTGGCGCATGGGGCAACTTGTTGGATTGCGAGCAGTTCGAGAAGGAGGTCTATTCCCAGCGCCTCACTGAGGTCTGCTAATTGTTTCAGCGCCCTGGTAAGGTCTCGGCGCTCCCAGAATTTCAGGTACAATCTCCCCCGATGCGCGTACCCATCGAGTGGCTAAAGGACTTTGTGCAGGTAGAGTTGTCGCCCGACGACCTCGCCGAGCGGCTGACGATGGCGGGGCTGGAAGTGGAAGCTGTTGAAGACACCCCGTATGGCGCGGTGCTGGCGATGTATATCACGCCCAATCGCGGCGACTGCCTGAGCATCTTCGGCATCGCGCGGGAGGTCTACGCGCTGCTGGGCGAGTCGGCGCGCCCGACCGAGCTGTTCCACCGCCTGAATGCACAGATTCTGAACCCGCCGCATGCCGAGCCGCTGGACGCCGCACAGTACGCCCGCGTGGAGATTCGCGACCCCGACCTTTGCCCGCGCTACGCCGCGCGCGTCATCCGCGACATCAAGCCCGTCCCCGCGCCCGCACAGGTGCAGAACCGCCTCCTCGCCGCAGGCATGCGCCCTATCAACGCCATCGTGGACGCCACCAACTATGTGATGCTCGAACTCGGACAGCCCCTGCACGCTTTTGACCTACACACCCTCAAGGAGCATCGAATCGTCGTGCGCCGCGCCGAGCCAGGCGAGCGCATCACGACGCTGGACGGACAGGAACACCCGCTGGAGCCGAGCATGCTGATGATCTGCGACGCGGAGCGACCCGTCGCCGTCGCGGGCATCATGGGCGGCGCGGAGACCGAAGTGACCGACGACACGCGCCACATCCTGATGGAATCGGCGCACTTCAGCCCGACCTCCATCCGCGCCACCGCCCGCAAACTCGGACTGCGCACCGAGTCGTCGTACCGCTTCGAGCGGTTCGTTGACCCGAACCTCGTGATTGTGGCGCAGCATCGCGTGTGCGAGTTGCTGGAGGGGTGGACGGGCGTCGCTGCCGTGCCAGGCGTCATCGATGTCTACCCGCGCCCGTTCGAGGCGCGCGAGTTAACTGTGCGCTTGGCGCGCGCCTCGAGGCTGCTGGGCTTCGAGGTACGCGCAGACGAGGCGCACGCCGTGCTGGAGCGACTGAATCTGCGCCCAGAGCCGATAGAGGGCGGCTTCCGCGTGCAGGTTCCCTCCTACCGCGCCGACCTGCAGCGCGAGGAAGACCTCATCGAGGAGCTGGGGCGCATTCTCGGCTACGAGCGCATCCCTGCCATCCCGCCCGCAGGCTATACGACGCAGGGCAAGGACAGCCCCGAAGGCGCGTTCGCCGAGCGCGTGCGCACCATCCTCCTCAGCGCGGGGCTGCAGGAAATCGTCGGGCACACGCTGGAAGCCCCATCCCCGCTGCAGAGCGGCGGCGAAGGCGTCGGCGAGATGATGTACCAGCCCATATCGCTACAGAACCCGATGAGCGAAGACCTCAGCTGCCTGCGCCACTCGCTGATGTCCAGCCTCATCCGCGTCGCCGACCACAACCGCCGTCGCAACCGCCGCGACCTGCACCTGTTCGAAATCGGGCGCGTGTTCGCCCAAGACGAGCAGGGCAACTTCCACGAGTGGACGCATTTGGGAATCCTGATGACAGGGCTGCTGCACGCGCCGCACTGGGCGAGCAAGCCCCAGCCTGCCGACTTCTACGCGCTCAAGGGCGTGGTGGAGCATCTGATGAGTGAGCTGGGCATTCAGGCGCGGTTTGTGCCTGCCGACGGGCGCGACCATCGCCTGCACCCCACCCGCGCCGCCTATGTGCATGACGCCGACGACCAGCGGCTGGGCATTCTGGGCGAGCTGCACCCCGAACTGCAGCGGCAGTACGAGTTTCGCCAGCGCGTCTACTTGGCGGAGTTCGGGCTGAACGCGCTGATGCGTGCCGCGGCGCACACCGTGCGCCACCGTCCGCTGCCCACCTTCCCGCCCGTGCTGCGCGATATTGCGATCGTGGTCGCGCAGAGCGTCCCCTACGCCGCGCTGGAGCAGACCATTCGCGAAGCGGGCGGCGCGTGGCTGGAATCGCTGCGCCTCTTTGACCGCTACACAGGCGCGCCCGTGCCCGAAGGACACCACAGCCTCGCCTTCTCGCTGGTGTTTCGCGACCCCAACCGCACCCTGACCGACGAGGAGGTCAACGCGCAGGTGGAAGCCATCTTCACCGCGCTGGAGACCCAACACGGCGCACAGCGGCGAGGATGACGCTCTGGATTGGCAGGCTGGTAGAATTAGGATACAGCAGTGGGTATGACCGATGAGACAGAGGAAACACTTTGTGCAATGGCTGGCTGTAACCGCCCTTTATTGGATGGTGGCGTATGCCGTTGCCAACTTGGTGAGCTATGTTTACTATGTTTTCGATTCTTTCTCACAACCTGCAGGGATATGGAATCATATAAGTTTACTATATTCTAATTTTATGTGGTCTTTTGTGTTCAATCAATTCTGGGATATAGACCTAATCGTGATTTTGCCAGCGGGAGTGGTCTGGGTTCTATTTTTGTCGGTGTCTCGTCATTTGTATTTGAGGATCGCAGTAGTTGCTTTATGGAGCAGCCTCGTTGTATTATGTCTCTACCTCGTTAATGGCATCCTAATTTCGCTACATTCATTTCAAGAGTCGTATTACGAATTATTCTTCGCTCGGCACTTAGTATCAAGCATATTCTCGACCATACTTCTCGAGCGTCTTTTGAGGGCGTGAGTAAGGTATATGGCATACATGCAAAGTTGGGTAGGCAAAGCGTGTTAAGTACGCTTGGGTGATCTTTAGGCTCTGTCACAGCAAGAACAGGTGATGAATAAGGCGATGCGATTCTATAGAGGCGTCGTGATTGCTGGCTGATCTCCCATTTACCGAATTCGAAAAAATGGAAGGCCTGGCATGTCATCGAGAAGTAGGCGCGCACAGCGCAGAAGATGGGCAACCGGAACAGCCATTATAAGTTGCCTCCTGCTACTCTGGTGGCAACTGGCGGGACCTGCCACCCTGTTCCGCGTTCAAATATGGCTTCTTGAGCGCGGCGCTTGGGGTAATATCGACCACTGGATTGCTCACGGCAACTGGTACCTGCCCCACCTGATTGAGGAAGCAGACAACTTAGCGCCTGCGCCTGGCTATTTGAGGCGGGAAACCCGTGCCGAAGACGCTTTTGAAGCTTATGCGCATTATGAAGTAGATACGGTCAGCGACTGGGTGCGCTTGGCACTTGGAGAGCTAACAGGCGTCGATGATGGAGTAGGGTTGACCTTTCTGGACGGTACGACCTATGAGCAGCGGCTACAGGCAGCGCGCTTCTGGCGTGAATGGTATCGCCAGCACAAGGACAGGTTGCGTTGGAACAGCCAATGGAAGATGTTTGAGATTGTACCTTGAGCCTTACGATAGTTGAAGCAAAGGGGATCTACAGCGTTTCAGAAGGCTTGCCTGCATCGATTTACAGAACCCCGCCAACACCCGCTACTATGTGATCGACGGTCTGGGGCATGTGCGAGCGTTGGTCGCGCCAAGTGGAGTTATCACCGAAATGTGGCACTACGACAGCTGGGGCAACCCGATTAGCCCCCCTGCCCAGCGGATTGACCAGCCGTTTCTGTGGAACGGCGCGTATGGGTACGAGTACATCCCCTTCACAGGGCTGTACCATGTTGGCGCACGCGAATACGACCCCCGTACTGAACGGTGGCTGCAACGCGACCCCATCGATGTGGCAGGCGTGCGTCTGTAGGGGCTAACCACCCCGCAGTCGCTTCAGTTCCGCCTCCAGTTCGGCGACGCGCCGTTCTGCCGCCTCGGCGCGCTGACGCGCCTGCTCCGCTTGCGCCCGCGCAATCGCCTCGCGCTCCTCGCTAAGCAGCACCAAGTTGCCCTCCGCGTCATATAGGCGCAGCCAAGTCTGCTCGCGCCCGTAGAGCTTGCCCTGCCAAGTCCCGATGTACGCGCCCAGCACCTCGCTCCAGAGCCAGCCCTGCTCGTTGGGCGCAATCGGCTCGTAGTGCCAGTCGGGGAACATCGCCAGCCGAAAGCCCGCAAACTCCTGCGTGAAGGGGTCGTACCAGAAATATTCGGGCGTGCGGAACACCGTCGCGTAGAGTTCCTTCTTGTGCGTTTTGTCGTGCTGGGCAGTGCTGGGCGAGAGGAACTCCACAATCAGGTCGGGATAGCGTCCCCCTTCGCGCCACACAGCCCAGTAGGGGCGCGGGCGGTCGGCGTCTTCTACCCCGCGCACCAGAAACAGGTCGGGTCCCTTGAACCGCGCGCGCCTGCGCCGTCGCCGCACCTCTTGGATCACCTCTTCCGCCTGCTCGTAAGCGTAGTAGAGGAACATGTTGCAGCCGATGTAGTAGTCCGTGCGCCCCTCCCAGTGCGCCTGAATCGAGAGGCGCAGAATCCACGGAACCGTGTAGTGCAGCTCGCTTTCCAACGGGATGCCATCCTCCTCGGGCAGGTTGAGGCGGGCGATTGGCTCAATCGCCTCCAGTTGCTCGGCGTAGTCGGGTTCCCGCTCCGCCATCATTGGCGTCGGGTGATCTGCGGGGCGCGTCTTGGTGGGCGCGGCTGCTGTTTTCGCCATCGCGCCTACAGTATACCCCCACAGCAGGAGGTTCGCAAATCGGGTAGAATCTCGCTCCTCACCAGAGGAGAGGAGGACATTCCGATGAAAGTTCAGCTCAACCGCAAGCAGTTTGACGATGCGTTAGGCGTAGTGGCGGGCGCGGCGGCGGCGCGCGCCTCGCTCCCAATCCTCAGCCATGTCTACATCGAGGCGCAGAGCGACACCGTGCGTCTGGTCGGCAGCGACCTTGAGCAGTGGGTGGAGTGCCGTATTCCCGCGATGGTCGGCGAGGACGGCGCGACGACGCTGCCTGCGCGCCTGCTGACCGACTTGGTCGGCTCGCTCGGCGGCGAGGACATCCACATCGAATCGGGCGAGCGCTACCAAGCCATATTGACCAGCGGCGATTCGCGCTACCAGCTGATGGGGCTGCCCGCCGAGGAGTACCCGCCCATCCCCGACATCGAATCGCCCAGCGAACTCGCGCTGCCCGCCAAGCACTTCCTGGAGATGGTCGGCTCGGTGGAGTTCGCCGTGTCCAAAGAGGAGGCGCGCCAAGCGCTGACAGGCATCCGCATGGAGTTCGAGGGCGACACGCTGCGCTTGGTGGCGACCGACACGCACCGCCTCGCCGTGCGCACGGCGCGTATCGATTCGGGCGCAGGCGAGCCGACCGCCGCGATTGTGCCTCTGAAAGCCATCCAGCTCGTGCAGAAAATCCCCGCAGGCGAGACGATTACCCTGCAGTTGGGGCAGCATCGCGCCGCGTTTCTGGGCGAGAACGCCGCCGTCTACACGCAGCTGATTGAGGGGCAGTACCCGAACTACCAGCGCGTGATTCCGCAGGAGTTCACACGCCAGTGGACGCTGATGACGCAGGACTTCCGCAACGCGCTGCGCCGCGCCTACCTGGTGGCGCGCAGCAACTCGAACAAGGTCTACCTGCGCACCGACGGCGAGAAGCTGGTGATTAGCGCGCGCGGCGATGTCGGCGAGGCGACCGAGCGGGTGGACTTGGTGCGCGTCGGCGACGACCTCGAAATCGCCTTCAACGCCCGCTACCTGCTCGATGTGCTGGATGTGGTCAAGAGCGAGGGCGTCGTCATGGAGCTGACCGAGGCGCTGCGCCCCGCCGTCGTCAAGCCCGCCGAACTGGACGACTACCTGTGCGTGATTATGCCGATGGCACTCTAATACCGTCATTTAACGAAAGCAAGCGAGCCTGAAGACCCCCTCCTTAAGGTTCCCCCTGCGGGCAGGGGGAACCGAGTAGGCGCGCCTCTCGTGGTTCCCCTCGCAAAGCGGGGGGGAACCTGCAGGAGGGGGGCACAATATCAATTACACCTCCGTACACGCCTTGAGTTCGCCCAGTATCTGCATCAGCGTCTCCAGCGGGTGGTCGCCGATGGGCGCGCTGATTTCGTCGGGCTGGGTACGGATGCCGCGAATGGCTTGCTGCAGCGCGAGTTGCCAGCGCGCCTTGAGCTTGCGGTCGGGCTTGAAGCGCAGCACCAGTCGCTTGCCCTCCACGCCAATCGTCTGCACGCCCAGCGCGTGCGCCAGAATGCGCTGCTCCATCAGGCGGATGAGGTGTTTCAGCGGGATGGGCAGCTCGCCGTAGCGGTCGCGCAACTCGCGCACCAGCGACTTGAGTTCCTCGCGCGTGCGGCTGCCCGCGATGCGCTTGTAGTAGCCCAGCCGCTGCGCGACATCCTGAATGTAGTCGTGCGGGATGTAGGCGTCCACAGGCAACTTGCTGGCGTCGGGCAGCTCCTCGTCAACGGGCGCGTCCAAGCTCCACTGCGTTTCGCCTCGACGCAGGCGGCGGATGGCGTCGCGCAGCATCGCCTGATACAGCTCCAGCCCGACGGAGCGCATCGCGCCGTGCTGCTCCTCGCCCAGCAAATTGCCCGCGCCGCGAATCTCCAAGTCGCGCATCGCCAGCGCGAAGCCTGAGCCTAAGTGCGAGAACTCGCGCAGCGCTTGCAGGCGGTCTTCCGCCTTCTCGGTGAGTTTGCCCGCGCGGTACAGGAAGTAGGCATACGCTTGACGATCCGACCGCCCCACGCGCCCACGCAACTGATACAACTGCCCCAGCCCGAACCGCTCCGCGCCCTCCACAATCAGCGTGTTCACATTCGGCATGTCCAGCCCGTTTTCGATGATGGTGGTGCTGACCAGCACATCGTACTCGCGGTTGTAGAACGCCAGCACGGTCGCCTCCACCTCCTGCGGGGGCATCTGCCCGTGCGCGACGGCGATTCGCGCGTGCGGAACCAGCCCCTGTAGCCGCTCGGCGACATGCGTGATGCCCTGAATGCGCGGCACGACATAGAACACCTGCCCGTCGCGTTGCAACTCGCGCAAAATCGCCTCGCGCGTCATCCAGTCGGTGTAGGGCGCGACGACCGTGCGTATCGGCAGCCTGCCTGGGGGCGGGTCGGTAATCATGCTCATGTCGCGGATCTCGGTCAGCGCCATATACAGCGTGCGCGGGATGGGCGTCGCGCTCATCGACAACACATCGACCGTGCCGCGCAGTTTCTTGAACTTCTCTTTCTGCATCACGCCGAAGCGCTGCTCCTCGTCGATAATCACCAGTCCCAAGTTTTTGAAGGCGACATCGTTGGAGAGCAGGCGGTGCGTGCCGATGACCATATCGACTGCGCCCGTTTTCAGCCCGTGCAGGATGCGCTTCTGCTCGGCGGGGCTAATCAGGCGGCTGAGCAGCGCGACCTGCACGCCGAACGGCTCGAACCGCTCCTTGAAGGTCTGGTAGTGCTGGTACGCCAGAATGGTGGTGGGGCACATCAGCGCGACCTGCCTGCCTGCCATAATCGCTTTGAAGGCGGCGCGCAGGGCGACCTCCGTCTTGCCGAAGCCGACATCGCCAATCAGCAGCCGATCCATCGGATGGGGCGATTCCATGTCCGCTTTGACTTCTGCAATCGCGCGCAGTTGCCCCTCGGTCTCGATGTAGGGAAACATCGCCTCCATCTCGGCTTGCCACGGGGTGTCCTCGCCGTAGGGTGGGCGGGTGGCTTTCTCGCGCAGGGCGTAGATGCGCACCAGCTCTTCGGCGACCTCTTTCGCTTTTTGGCGGGCGCGGGCGACCGTGCGCGCCCACACCATGCTGTTCAGCCGCTTGATTTCGGGCGGCTTGTCGTCGGGCGCAAGGTACTTCTGGATGCGGTCTAACTGGTCTACAGGCACGAAGATGCGGTCGGGGTGCGCGTATTCGATCAGCAGGTACTCGCGCTTGACCCCGTCGCGCTCCAGCGTCGTTAGCCCACGAAACACCCCGACGCCGTGATAGAGATGCACCACATAGTCGCCCGGCTGCAAGTCCATGATGGAGGTAATCGGCACACCTTCGTTGAATCGGCGCGGGGGCAGGCGCAGGCGATGGTTTTCGAACAGCTCGGCATCCGTGATGAGCGCGAACTGCTGGGCGTCCCACACGAAACCGCCGCCGAGGTTGCCCTGAAACAGCTCGACGCTGCCCTCCAGCGACGCCTCGTGCAAGGCGCGGCGCACTTGGGTGGGGCGGTCGGTGGCGATCACGATGCGGTAGCCCGCCTGCTGCCAGCGGTAGACGCGCTGCCACAGGTCGGCGACCGTGCCCGTTGCCGTGCGCAGCGTGCGCGTGCCCAGTTCGTACTCCTGCGCGACGGGGAACGGCTTGCCCCCCGCCACAATCGGGTCGCCCAGCAACAAGCTTGCGCGATGGCGCATCACGCGCTCGAACGGCTCCACATACTCATCGGGCTGCAGGGGCGAGATGTCGCCGCGCTCGGCGCGTGAGGTCAGCGACTGCGCCAGCTCCTCGACAGCACGGTCGTAGGCGGTGTTGAGCATCAGCGGTTCGTCCAGCACCAGCCAGCTGCCTTCGGGCAGGTAGTCCAGTAGGCAGGCGCGCGCGGGCAGCAGCCACGGCAGGTAGAGTTCCAGCCTGTCGAACGGCGCGCCTTGCATCAGCGGGCGCAGGTCGTCTTCCAGATTCTGGCGCAGGGTCGGTTGCAGCGCGGCGGGCTGACGGGCGATGCGCGCCTCCCACGCGGCGCGGACGCGCTCGGCGACTTCGGGCGCGCCCATCGGCACTTCGCGCGCGGGCGGCAGCACGGCATACTTGACCTGCTTGACGGAACGCTGGGTGGCAGGCTCGAACAGGCGCAGGCTGGCGATTTCGTCGCCCCAGAACTCGATGCGCACGGGCAGCTCCGCGCCCATCGGGAACACATCCACAATTCCGCCGCGCCGCGCGAAGCGTCCGGGCAGGCGCACAGGCTCTTGGTACTCGTAGCCGTCTTCGGCGAGTCGGCGCAGCAGCGCGTCGGGCGCGATTTGGCACAGCCACTCGTGCGTGTCGGGCGGCTCGGCGTCGGGCAGACACAGGCGCACCAGCTCCATCTCGAACAGCGCGGGCGGCATCGTGCGTTGCAGCGCGGCGGCAATCGGCGCAAGGATGCACACCGCCTCGCCCCGATGCAGCGCGTGCAGGGCGCGTAGGCGTTCGTGCAGCGTCTCCTGCTCCACGCCTGTCGGCTCCAAAAGCGGGGTCAGGCTGCTGGGCAGGCGCAGCAGCCGCTCTTCGGGCAGCCCCAGACGCAGCAGCACCGCCAGCCACTGCTCGGCGCGCGACAACGAGGGCGTCAGCACCACCACAGGCTGGGATTGCTCGGCAAGCCACGAAGCCAGCAGCACGGGGCGCGACTCAAGGCACGCCTCGCGCCAGACGGTGGGGGTGCCATGCGTCGGCGCGGGCGTCGACTCGCCCACCTGAAGCAGCCACTCAGGCAGCATGTGCGGGAATTGTACCTGTTGGGGATGTTAAAATAAAAATGGTTGCGGGGGTGGGATTTGAACCCACGACCTTCGGGTTATGAGCCCGACGAGCTACCGGACTGCTCCACCCCGCGTCGTTGACGCCATTAATATACCATGCCGCTGGGGGGTTTTGTCAAGGGGTGGGGGCGCATGGTGTATACTTTGGGTGATGTGGCTGGCGATTGTGGTCGGCGTCGGGCTGGCGCTGGGGGTACTGCTCCTGGTGAACTATTTGGCGACTTGCGCGACGCTGCGTCCCCCGCGCACGCCGTTTTTCATCACGCCGCGCGACTTGGGGCTACCGTACCAGAATGTGGCGTTTCCGTCGCGCGATGGGATACGGCTGCACGGCTGGTGGCTACCCGCGCCGAAGCCCGTCGGAATCGCTATCTTGTGTCATGGCTACCTGATGAACCGCTGCGAGCCGTTGCCCGTCGCCCGTGAACTGTGGCAGGCAGGCTTCCACTGCTTGGTGTTCGACTTCCGCGCGATGGGCAAGAGCGAGGGCGATTTGTGTACGATTGGCGATTTGGAGCGGCTGGATGTGCTGTCGGCGGTGGACTTCGCGACGCGCACTGCGCCCGATTTGCCTGTGGTGGTCTACGGCGCGTCGATGGGCGGGGCAGCAGCTATTTTGGCGGCAGCGGAGGACACACGCATCCGCGCTGTGGTCGCCGACTCCGCCTACGCGCGGCTGAACCTTGCCGTCAAAGACTGGTGGCGCAACGCGGTGGGCAAGGCATCGTTCCTGCTGCACCCGACGCTGCTCATCGGTAGGCTCTACACGCGCCAAGCCGCCCACAAGGTCGCGCCCGAAGCGGTGATTGCCCATATCGCCCCGCGCCCCGTGCTGCTGATGCACGGCACGCACGACCAACTGATTCCGCCCGCGCATGCCGAGCGACTCTACCACGCCGCGCGCGAACCCAAGCAACTCTGGTGGGCGCAGGGCTGCGAGCATGTGCAGGCGCGCTACGAACGCCCCGACGAGTTCTACCCCCTGCTGGTGAACTTCATGCTGAAAGCCGTCGGCGCAGCGGACGCGGGGAAATAACCCGCCTGCAGGAATCGCGCCGCTGCCCGCGAAACAGTGCAACTCGGCGAGGACGCAAGTACCATGAAACGCAACTACGGCGCGAATGACCAG
The DNA here is from genome assembly GCF_047502635.1 of Synechococcus sp. RC10B2. NCBI lineage: Bacteria > Bacillati > Cyanobacteriota > Cyanophyceae > Synechococcales > Synechococcaceae > Synechococcus > Synechococcus sp. RC10B2. The sequence goes on along the minus strand of NZ_JANSHO010000053.1, from coordinate 67,935 downwards.
ATTCGAATCGCAATCATCGGCTGCGGCGGTATCGGACGCCACCACTACCGCCAGTTCGCTCGACTCAGCGGGCAGTGCCAAATCGTCGCCGCGTGCGATGTGTACCAAAAACACTTAGACGAGTTCCGCAGGCTCACAGGACGCCCCGATATCGAGCCGTACACCGACTATCGGCGCATTCTGGAGCGCACGGACATCGACGCGGTGGTCGTCGCCACGCCTGACCACTGGCACGCCAAAATGACTATTGACGCCTGCGAGGCGGGCAAGCATGTGTTGTGCGAGAAGCCTGCGATGCACAATATTGCCGAAGGGCTGGCGATGGTGCATGCCGCCCGCGAACACAAGCGCGTCGTCGCGATTGGACTGCAGCAGCGCAGCGGCGAGCATTTCAAGGAAGCCGTCGACATCGTGCGCTCGGGCAGGCTGGGCAAAATCACGACGGTTCACTGCTGGAATGTGGGCAACGAGACGCCCAACGGCATCGGCAACCCGCCCGACGGCGACCCGCCCCCAGGCTTGGACTGGGACTTCTGGCTCGGTCCCGCGCCGAAGCGACCCTACAACCCGAACCGCTGTATCTACAACTTCCGCTGGTTCTGGGACTACGCAGGCGGCAAGGTGGCGGATTGGGGCGTACACCTGATCGACATCGCGCTGTGGGCGATGGGCGAGCATAACCCGACCGAGGTGTGCGCCTACGGGGGCAAGTTCGCCCTGAACGACAACCGCGAGACGCCCGACACGGTGGACTGCATCTGGAAGTTCAAGGACTGGACGCTGCTCTACACGCACCGCGCGGGCAGCGACTACCCGCTGTACGGGCGCGGGTACGGCACGATGTTTTTCGGCACGAACGGCAGCCTGTATGTCAGCCGCGAGGGGCTGGAGGTGCATCCCGACAAGGAGCGCATTCCTGCCTACAAGCGCGGCGGCTCGGCGCAGAGTGAACCGCACGCCGAGAACTTCCTCGCGGCGATTCGCGAGGGCGTCCCGCTGGCGGTCGATGTGCTGACAGGCGTGCGCTCGACGATTGTGCCCCTGCTGGGCAACATTGCCTATCGGGTGGGACGCAGCATCCGCTGGGACGCGCAACGGGCGCAGATTCTGGGCGACCGCGAGGCAAGCGCGCTGCTTTCGCGCAACTGGCGCGCCCCGTGGGGCATCCCCAAGCGGTACATCAAGCCGATTGGATGAACGCTAACCCATCCGAATCTCCCAGTCGTAGGGGATTTCGGGCGTGTTGTAGGGCAGGCGCAACTCGTCGGGCTGGGCGCGGTTGTACGGCTCCGTCGGGAAGTTAATCAGCAGCGACGGCTCCGTGCCAATCGTCTTGTAGCCGTGCGCCACCAACGGCGGAATCACCAACAGCACGCGGTTGTGGTCGCCCAAGAAAAACTCGTTCACCATCCCGTGTGTGGGCGAGTCGGGACGACGATCATACAGCACCGCCTTCACCATGCCCTTAACCACGACCCAGTAGTCGGTCTGCTTCTCGTGCCAATGCCAAGCGCGGATGACGCCAGGGTAGTTCAGCGACACATAGGCTTGCCCGAACTTCTGGAAGATGGGGTCGTCGCAGCGGAGCATCTCCATCAGGTAGCCGCGCTCGTCGGCGTGCGCGATGAGTGGCTTGATCTGGACGCCCTCGATGAGTCGCCTTTCCATCGCTACCTCCAGATGAGGGTGGGCGGCGTGCGGTACGCTTCATACTGGCGTGCGACGCCCGCTTCCTCCGTGCGCCCCTTGTGCAGCCAGAGCCGATAGCGGAAGGTGAGCGTCTCGCCCTTTTTAAGCGTGTAGTCGCCCGTGCCTTTCGGCTTGCCCGCCTCGAAGTCGTGGACGCCGAAGGGGTTCGCCGCGAACAGCCCGTAGTCGCGCACATGCCAGTAGGTCGGGTGGCGCAGGTTGGCGGGGTGGTCGAAGATGGCGATGCCCACCGTGTCGCCCTCCACGACACCCGTGTAGTCGCACCAGGGAGCGCGTTTGCCCCACGCTTCGCGGTCGCGTTGCCCGCTGGCGTTCACGATTTGCCCGCCCGCGTTGCGCGCGACCTCCATACTGCTGGCGACACGCACGCCAAAAGTGCCCTCTTTGGTGTCGCCGAACTTCACATCGGCGTCCAGCGCAGTGAGCGCGACCGTGTAGTCGATCCAGCGCGAGTCGGGCGCGGCGTAGCAGATGACCTCTGTCGCCTCGTCCAAGATGGGCTTGCCGTCGGGCAGTTGCCACTGGTTGCGAGCGACCCAGCGCGCCAGCACAGGACCCGACTCCGCTCGCTCCAGCCCGCGATGCACAATCACGCCCCGCCCTGCGCCCTCCGTCCAGAAGTCCGCGCCGTTCACCTCGCCGTGTGTGAACCAAATGGAGCGGTGGTGTGGGTGGTCGGTGCGTTCGCCCTGCACCATCTGCATCGGGAAGTGGCGCGTGATGGGCTTGTCGTTGGGTCCGTACACGGGGTACAGGTACGGCTTGGGCGCGCCGCGCAGCACATGTGCCGTGAACGGCTTGCCCTTGTAGGCGATTTGGAGGGCGTTCTCGGCGAGTTTGTGCGTGAAGCCATCGGTCGGGCGCGGGTTTGGGCGAATCGCGTAGTGGTGCGTCTTCCCGCGCGGCAATTCTGGCTCGACCCAGACCAAGTACCGCTTGCCCGCCGATTCGACCACCTGTGCGGGGATGAGTTCCGCGCTGCGCTGGAGCGCAATCGGGGACTGGGGCGGGACGCCGCGCCACTCCGCCCAAATCGGCGTCTGCCGATACTCCGCCTGCCGCGCCGCTACCGAAATCCGCATCGACTCCGCCTCCATGCAGCGGGATTATACCTCAAGTTTGGCAGGAATCTTGCCGACTTGCGCCGAACACTGTCGCCATGCGTCCGATACGCGCGTCTGCGCCTGGGCGGGCAGGGATTGTAGGTAACCCCAGCGATATGTACGGGGGCACGGTCATCTCCACCGCTGTGCCCCTGCGAGCGCGATGCACCTTAGAGCCTGCCGCGCGCCTGACTTTTCAGTCCCCGACGCAACTGCTTACGCCCGACACACTGGCGTTGGCAGGCGACGCCTTCGATGTGTGTCGCGTCGCGTTGCATGGGCTGGGCTTCACTGTCGAGAGCGCGCCGTTCGCCGTGCGCATCGAGACCGACATCCCCCCGCAGTCAGGGCTGGCGGGGTCGTCCGCGCTGCTGACAGCGATTGTTGCGTGCCTGCTGCACTATCGCGGCGAGGCGTGGCGCACACCCCACGCACTGGCAGAGCGCGTGCGCCAGATTGAGGCGCAACTGCTTCAGGTCGCCTGCGGCTATCAGGACTTCTACATGGCGGTCTGGGGCGGGCTGAACCTGATGGAGTTCCGCGACAAGCAGGGGCTGGGCGCAGACCCCGACGAGCCGTGGGCGACCGTGGAACCGCTTATGAACCACCCGCGCGGCACGCCAATCCCCCTCTGGCTGGCGACGACGGGCGGGACGCGCTTTTCGGGCACAGTGCATGCGAACCTGCGCGCCCGCTGGGAATCAGGCGAGCGCAGCGTTGTGGACGGCATGCAGCGTATCGGCAGGTTGGCGCGGGAAGCCAAGCGTGCCTTGCTTGAGCAAGACTGGACGCGCCTTGCCCACCTGATGAACGAGAACTACGCGATTATCCGCGACTTGGGCGGCAGCGGCGAGAGCCTTGACCAGTTGGTCGCGTGCGCACGAGAACACGGCGCGCTGGGCGCAAAGTTGGCAGGCGCGGGCGGCGCAGGCGGCACGGTGATTCTGCTGACGCTTACGCCCGAACAGACGCTGCCCGCCGTGCGCGAACTCGCGGGGCAGGTCATCCCGATTGCGCCGTGTGCGCCAGGGGTGGTAATGGGGTGAGGGCGGAAGGTTCGCCCCCGCCCCAGTGATCAGCGTCGCCCGCTCGACCCGATCGGCGGGGGCGACGCTGGTCCTGTGCCTGTGTATTCAGGCACGCCGATAGTATCCAGCCCTGGTTGCGACGGGTCGGATTTCGGGTACGCGGTCTCTGGCGGCTGGTTCGCCCCGCCTCTCATCGTGAACCAGAGCGAGAGTCCCAGCGCCAGCAACGCCACGACGATAATCCCAACGGCGACGGGTTTAGAGACCTGCATCGCGTCTCACCGCCTCAGTTGCAGAGGACGCCGCCGTCATCCAAGTCCCACAGGTACTGCTCCAGGTCGTTGATGAAGCCGCCACACTGCGGACGCACATCACAGCCCTGACCCAGCTGGGAGGGCGTGTAGCTCTTCGCGTGCCCATCGGCGAACACGACGGTCATCCGCTCGCGCCGATGGAACGGCCATGCGCCGCCGAACTCCATCCAGGTGTACCAGCCCGTGGCGGTCTGCAGACGCCAGCACGCAGGACGCGCCAGACAGGCGCAGGAGTTGCCCTGATAGTCGTACCATCGCCTCGCACGCTGGCTGTCGCACTCTTGACGCACGATGGTGAAAGTGTCGTATATGCGTCCAGAGGCATCGCGATAGTAGCGGCACGGCGGCATCACAATCCAGTTGCCGCCACACAACGGCTGGCGGGTCAGCGGGTCGCGCCACCAGAGGCTGTCGACGAAGGCAACGGTGCGCGCATGCTGCCCAATCTGCGCGTCGCTGGCAGGCGCGTTGTACCAATCACGGAACCCACCGCTGCCGCGCCAACGCTCCATAATCGGCGAGAGGTACACATAGTTGTAGCCCATGTTGGTCTTGAGCGCCCAGCGGTACTCGCGAATGCACTGCTGGGTTGGCGGCGGCTCGTTATCCTGCGGACACGCATCCAGGATGGAATCCGTCGCCTGCGGGTCCGATGGGCAGCGAAACATCTGCCAGTTCTTCACATAGGGCATCAGCAACTGCGCCAAGATGCGGTCGTCGCAGTTCTCCTGCCCGCCGAACGAGGCGAAATACTGCGTCAAGGGCTGTACCGTGTCGTAGTCGCTGGTATACATCACCAGCGCACGCCCAACCTGGTTGAAGCGCGTGATGCAGTTCACCTGTCGAGCCGACTCACGCGCCTGCGCAAACACAGGGAACAAGATACTCGCTAAGATTGCGATAATCGCAATCACCACCAGCAATTCAATCAGCGTAAAGCCTCGAGTGCGCATCATGCACCTCCTGATTAAGGATGATACCCCCTGTTCGTTCGGATTCCTGCAAGTTTTAAGGTTGGGTCAAGGGGGCTTGCAGGCGTTTGCCCCCTTGACCGTTTAGGTTGGGTTAGTTGCAGTTTTCGTCGCCGTCCTCGCCCTGAATGCCGAAGTTGAACAGCACAATCAGCAGATCGGCGTCGTCAACCGTGCCATCCTGGTTTAGGTCAGCAGCAGCGTTGTCGCCGCCGAACTCGAACAGCACCACCAGCAGGTCGGCGTCGTCTACGACCAAATCGCCGTTCGCATCGCCGTTGGGCAGGGTGATGCTACCCAGATTCACCGTGCCGCTGACATTCACATTCGGGATGCGCACGCCCAGCCAGTGACGGTCGGGAGGAATCGTGAACCCTGTCACACAAAGGTTTGTTGGGCAGTTGATAGACAGAGTGATACTCGAGTAAATAGGACGTACCACCACATCGTAAGTGCCCGCGGCAACATTTGGGGTGTCGATAGTGAAAGTGCCTGGCGTGTCCGGCGCAGGCATGCTGAACCGTGCGACACGCTGTTTCGTGCCCGGCAGGTAGAAGATGACCTCCACCGTCGCTGCAGGCGCAGTTCCGTTCAGGTTGCCGAAAGACGCCGTACCCGTCACTTTGCCTGGCGTCGCCGCCGAGTTGCGGAAGCCTAAAACGCCGTGATACAGCGCGGGACCGTGTTGCCCGCCGAACGGGTCATTCGCACGCCAATCAAGGAGCGGGTTGAGAATGCGCTCGCAAGGGAAAGTGGCAGGGTTGTATCGGAACTGCTGCCAGGAGGCTGGTTGAATCACGCCGCCAACCGGGTTGCGACCCAGCCCGCGCGGGGTGTAATACAGTTTCGGCCCGCCCGGCGCGCCCATCGCTAAGGCGATGTATGACGGGAGCGAATCCGCAGTTCCGATATCTTCGTCACCGACAATAATCGCGAAGTAGAGCCCCGATCCCAGAGTGATGCTCTGATTCAGTGGCGTCGTGCGCAGCCAGGTAAAGTTCGTTGAGCCGCCGTAATAGGTGGGAATCCGCACATCACCCTGTCCCGGAACAGGTGGATCGCCAGGATACGCGCCAAAGTCGCCAAAGAAGAGGATATTCCCCAGATCGGGTTCAGGACGCCCACCCGCGCCTGGCCGTGAGCCTGTAATCCAGATGTACAGGTTCGGGGCGCCCACTGTCAAGCTAGGCATATAGACAATCGAGTCGAAGGTCATCGGCGCACAGATTTGGAAAGGCAGCGCCGTCCAACGCGCAGGGAGATTATCATCAAAATTGCCCGAGATGAAGAACAGGTAGTTGGCGGTCAGGGTTGGCGCCTCACAGGTACCGCCAACGGTAAACCAGGAGTTCGCAGGGTTGCCTGCGAAGTACACGAACGGGTCCTGCGCGACCGCGGGTCGCGCCGCAAACGCCACACACAACAAAGCCCCAACTGCGTATCGGTAGTATCGCATCATACGAACCTCCTTCCTTTACAGCCTTAATTATACCATGCCTTTGCGCCGATTCCTGCCGATTCTGCCCCGCTCACAGGGCAAATTACAGCGGTTTCGGCTGCATTTCGGGCGCAATCGCCGTCTCGCTGGCGGTGCGGTGGCGCTCGATGCGCTGAATAATGCCCCACTCGGCGCGAAGCCAGTAGTCGCCGTAGGGCACGGCGTAGGCGGGCAGCGAGCCTTGCCGTAGGCGCAGTTTCTCGGCGTGCGCCGCCTGCGCTGCGTCGGGCGCAAGCGTATGGTCGCTCTCCACGCGGCTGCCGTCGGGGCTGTGCGCTTCGGGGCGGTCGGGCAGCTCGACGCTTGGTTCAGGCAGGCGCACCTCGCGAAAGGCATAGGCGCGCAGCGTACGCGTCTGCAAATCCAGCGCAAGGAAGGGTCGCTCGCGGCTCGGTTCGTAGCCTGGCTCGATGGCGACCAGCCCGCTCTGCAGCCAGTGGGGCAACGCGAACGCTGCGAGTTCACTCAGCGCGAAGCGCGGCTGATACTGCGCGCCCGCCAATGCCACGCGCCACCGCTTGCCCGCGTCCAGCCGACTGCACATGCGTATCTCGTAGACCTGGTCGGGGACGAGAAACGCCAACGCATGCAGCCCCGCGTGCATCACCAGGTGCGCGAACGCGCCCAGCGCTTCCAACACGCGCTGCCCACGCACAGGTTCGGGCGGCAGGCACTCCTGCCACGCCATGCGCTCGAAGTAGACCCTGCCGCCCCGCCGTTGCAGCAGCCACGCCTCCGCAGGGGTCAGCACCAGCGCGACATGCGCCGCTCGCCAAGTCAGCCACAGATGATAGCCAACCACCAAGCCGCCGATGGCAACCAGCGCGCCCAGCAGCACCTGCGCCCACCCCGAAAGCTGCATCAGGCGCAGCAGCCCCTCAGGCTCGCGCCACAGCGCCCAGCCCACAAACGGCAGTGCAATCAGCAGCCGCCAGCCGATGTTGCGCCAGAACTGACGCCCCGTCAGCGGACCCCAGCGCACGCCAATCGCTGCGTAGGGGTCGCGTTGGCATCGTGCGCAGCGGTCTTGCATCGGGTCGCACCCCGCCCCACACACCGAGCAGCCCACCTGCGGCACGATGTACCCTGAACCGTTCACCACCCCAGAGTGTACCTCACACAGGGTATACTCTCGGCGCATCAGGAGCCGACGATGAAACTACACGAGTATCAAGCGAAGCAGATCCTACGCGAATTTGGCGTTCCGACGCCGCAAGGAGAGGTGGTCAGCACGCCCGCCGACGCGAAGGCGGTCGCCGAGCGACTGGGCAAGCCTGTGGTGGTCAAGGCGCAGGTGCTGATGGGCGGACGCGGCAAGGCAGGCGGCATCAAACTCGCCAACACCCCCGACGAAGCCGCCAACGCCGCCGAAAGCATCCTCGGCAAGCGACTCGTCTCGCCCCAGAACCCTCAAGGGCTGGTCGCCGAGCAGGTGCTGATCGAGGAAGCTGTCGAAATCGCCCGCGAATACTACATCGGGATCACCATCGACCGCGCGCTGCAGCGCAATGTGCTGATGGTCAGCACGCAGGGCGGGATGGACATCGAAGAGGTCGCCGCGCAAAACCCCGACGCGATTGCGACCGTCGCAATCGACCCGCTGCTGGGGCTGACCGACTACGCTGCACGCGAAGTGCTGTACGCAGCGGGCATCCCTCAGGAGCAAATCCGCCCGCTGAGCGCGCTGCTGCACGGGCTGTACCGCGCCTACATCGCTGTCGACGCGAACCTCGCCGAGATCAACCCCTGCGCCGTGCTTGCCGACGGGCGGATTATCGCCGCCGACGCGAAAATCACCATCGACGAGAACGCGCTCTATCGCCAGAAGTCGCTCGCTGCACTGCACGACGAAAGCCTCGACGACCCCATCGAGGCGGAGGCGAGCCGACGCGGGATCGCCTATGTGCGCTTGGGCGGCGACATCGGCGTGATTGGCAACGGCGCGGGGCTGGTGATGTGTACCGTCGACGAGGTCGCGCGGGCAGGCGGGCGCGCGGCGAACTTTTTGGACATCGGCGGCGGCGCGAAAGCCGACCGCGTGCGACAAGCCGTCGAACTCGTGCTGATGGACCCGAATGTCAAGGGGCTGCTGTTCAACATCTTCGGGGGCATCACGCGCGGCGACGAGGTGGCGCGCGGCATGCTGGAGGCGTTCGAAACGCTGCAGGTGAACATCCCTGTCGTGGTGCGCTTGGCGGGCACGCATGCCGAAGAGGGGCGCGCCATGCTGCAGGGCACACTGCTCATACCCGCCGAAACGATGCAAGAGGCGGCGCGTAAGATTGTCGAGCTGGCACGCGGGGTATAATACACGCCGTGCGCTTCTGGCAACTGCTGCGCAGGGCAGGCACACGCCTGCCCATACGGAACAAGCACTTAGCGGCGCAAGCCCTCACCCATCGCTCACATACCGAAGGCGAACTGCTCGCCAGCAACGAGCGGCTCGAACTGCTGGGCGATGCGGTGCTGGGCTTGATCGTTGCTGAGTACCTGTATCAGCACTTCCCGCACTGGGATCAGGGGCAACTCTCCAAAGCGCGGGCGAGCATCGTGCGGGCGAGCGTGCTATGCGAGGCTGCCAAACGCGCGGGACTGCCCAAGATGCTCCGCCTCAGCCCGGCGGAAGAATCGGCGGGCGGACGCGAGCGACCCTCCATTCTCAGCGACGCCTTCGAAGCCGTGCTGGGCGCAATCTACCTCGATTCGGGCTACCGCGCCGCGCGCGACTACGCCCTGAAACACCTCAAGCCCGAACTGGACGCCCTGCACGCAGGCGAAATGCCCGTCCAAGACTACAAGTCGCAACTCCAAGAGCGCACGCAAGCGTGGTGGCGCATCACCCCGACCTACCATGTCGTGGAAGAATCGGGCACTCCGCACAACAAAACCTTCGTCGTGCAGGTCAAACTGCGCGACATCGTGGCGGGACAAGGCACTGGCTCCAGCAAAAAGCAAGCGGAGCAGAACGCCGCCGCCCAAGCGATGCAGTTCACTGAACACAACAGGAGGCACTTAGATGAAACCTTTGGCTGAAATCGGCGTTTTTGGCGGCTCTGGCTTCTACTCGTTTCTGGACAAAGTGGAGGAGGTCAAGGTCGACACCCCCTACGGCGCGCCCAGCGACACCGTGTCGATTGGCGAGGTGAACGGGCGGCGCGTGGCGTTTTTGCCCCGACACGGACGCAAGCACACTATACCCCCGCACAAAATCAACTATCGCGCGAACCTGTGGGCGATGAAGGAACTCGGCGTGCAGGCGATTATCAGCCCCTGCGCGGCAGGCAGCCTGCAACGGCATGTCAAGCCCGGCGATTTTGTCGTGGCAGACCAGTATGTCGATCGCACGCACGGGCGCGCCGACACCTTCTACGAGGGTCCCACCGTACACCATGTCTCGCCCGCTGACCCGTACTGCCCCGTGCTGCGCCAAATCGCTATCGAGGAGATCCGCGCGCACGGCATCCCCGTTCACGAGCGCGGCACGATTGTCGTCATCAACGGACCCCGCTTCTCCACCAAAGCCGAGAGCAAGTGGTTCACCTCGATGGGCTGGGAAGTCATCAACATGACGCAGTATCCCGAAGCGTACCTCGCGCTGGAGTTGGCGATTCCCGTCGTGAACATCTCGCTGATTACCGACTACGATAGCGGGCTGGTGGCGGAAGGCGAGGTCAAGCCCGTCACGGCAGAAGAGGTGATGCATGTGTTCCACCAGAACGCCGAGCGCATCCGCAAGGTCATCTTCGGGATGATTGCCAAAATCCCGCCGAACTTCGAAAGCCCGATCCGCCACGCGCTGGACTACGCGAAGGTGACGGTGTAATACCCAATCGCGCCTCTCAAGCGTCATAATATACGCGGAGGTGCTACGATGCGATACAAAACGCTTTTGGGATGGCTGGCGTTTGGCGTGCTGTGCGGCGCAGGCGCACAAGACCTACTGCCCGTGACGCGCGTGGTGCTGTACCGTAGCGGCGTCGGATACATCGAACGGCTCGGACGCATCAGCGGCGACGCGACGCTCACCATGTCGATGCGCGAGAGCCAGATGAACGACCTGCTCAAGTCGCTGATTCTGGTGGACTTCGACGGGGGGCAGATTCTGCCCGCGCAATACACCCCGCGCGACCCGCTGGAGCGCACCCTCAGCGCGTTCGCCGTGCAACTGTCGGACAACCCGTCGATGAGCACGCTGCTGACCCGTCTGCGCGGCGCGCCTGTGGAGATTCAGACCGACAAGGAGACGCTGCAGGGCACGGTGCTGAGCATCGAGACGCGCGAGGAAGCCGCCAGCGAGGTGGTTGTCAAGCGCGCCTATGTGAACCTGATGACGAACCCCGCGATGCGCTCCGTGCCGCTGGACACAATTACAAACCTGCGCGTGCGCGACGAACGGCTGCAACAGGAGATTCAGAACGCGCTGGCGGCGATTGGCACGCGGCTGGACAACACGCGCAAGACCGTCGAGCTGCGCTTTGCAGGGCAGGGCACGCGGCGCGTGCTGGTCGGCTACCTGACCGAGATGCCCCTGTGGAAGATGACCTATCGCCTCGCGCTCAGCGCGGACGAACCGCCCCTGCTGCAAGGCTGGGCAATCGTCGAGAACACCACCGACGAGGACTGGCGCAATGTGCGCTTGGAGCTGGTGTCGGGGCGACCCGTGAGCTTTATCCAGAACCTGTACGAGCCGATATACCCGAAGCGCCCGACGGTGCGCACGCAGACCGACCAAGCGCTGCTGCCCGACACGGCGGAGATGGCGATGGACCTCGCGCCCGACGAGCTGGCGAAGCGCGAGGCGATGGCGGAGGCGCTTGACGCACGGCTGGCGCGTGAGCGTGCGCCTGGCTTTGGCGGCGCGCCGCCAATGGCTGCCCCACGCGCCATGCGCGAGAGCGTCATCGAGATGGCGCAAGGACAGGAGCGCGGCGCGCTGTTCGATTACCGCATCCAGCAGCCCGTCACGATCCTGCGTCAGCAGTCCGCGCTTGTGCCTGTAGTCAACCGCACGGTGGAGGCGCAGGCAGTTTCCCTGTATAACCCCGCCAACCACCCGCGCCACCCCTTCTTCGGCGTCAAACTGACCAACACCACCGACCTAACGCTGATGGAGGGTCCCGTCACGGTCTACTTGGACGGCGCGTATGGGGGCGACGCGCAACTGGAGACGCTGGAGCCGAAAGGCGAGCGCATCCTGACCTACGCGCTGGACTTGGGCATAGAGGTCGTGCAAGAGCGGGCGAACTTCACCTCCCAGATGATCTCGGTCAAGATTACCAACGGCGTGCTGCAGCAGCGGCTGGAGCGGCGTATGGAGAACCTCTACCGCCTCACCAGTCGCGACGATAAGCCGCGCACCGTGCTGGTGGAGCAGCCCTACCAAGACGGCTGGGAATTGGTAGAGCCTGCCAAGTTCGAGCGCACGCCGACCTTCTATCGGTTCCCCGTCGAAGTGCAGCCGCGCAAGACCGCCACACTACGGGTCGTGCAGAAGCGCACCGACCAAGAGTCGTTCGCCCTGCTGGAGGGCAACGAGGACACGATTCGGGTACTGGCGCAGAACCAGCAACTGAGCGAGCCGATTCGGCAGGCACTGAGCAGCATTCTGAACCGCCGCCGCGCGATACGCAACCTCGAGGGGCAAATCCGCCAGCAGGAGGCGCGCATCAAGAGCATCACCGACGACCAAGCGCGCATTCGCGAGAACATGCGCGCCCTAGATCGCAACTCCGACCTGTACCGCCAGTATGTGCAGAAGCTGGCGCAGCAGGAGCGCGAGATCGAGCAGGCGCGCGCCGAAATTGAGCGACTGCAAGAGCAGCGCGCCCGCGCCCAACGCGAACTGAGCGAGTACATCGCGGGATTGAACCTGTAAGGCATCTGCAAGGGGGCGGGTGTAAACGATGGGTTGGCGCATGCGCCTGCCCCCCTTGACAAACCCGATTGCCATCGGGTATTATAGAGTTGCGTTCAGCACTCGCCCGCCGCGAGTGCTAAATTTATGGCAGGCATAGGAAGACCGTATCGGAGAAGGAGGTGCTACGACGATGCTGAAACCGATAGGCGATCGAATCGTTGTCCGCCCCAAATCGGCGGAAGAGATGACTAAGAGTGGTATCATCTTGCCTGACACAGCGAAGGAGCGCCCTCAAGAGGGCGAAGTCATGGCTGTGGGCACTGGGCGGATTATGGACGACGGCACAGTCGTTGCACTGAGCGTGAAAGTTGGCGATACCGTGCTGTTTTCGAAGTATGGCGGTACAGAAGTCAAAATCGGCGGTGAGGAGTATATCATCCTCCGCGAAGATGATGTTTTAGCCGTTTTGGAGAAATAACCGTACAGGAGGTGATTACGCATGGCAGCGAAGGAGATTTTATACACGGAAGCGGCGCGACACGCACTGGAGCGCGGCGTCGATACGATAGCCAACGCAGTTAAGGTCACCCTCGGACCGCGAGGCAGGAATGTAGTTTTAGAGAAGAAGTTCGGCTCGCCGACCGTTATCAACGACGGCGTCACGATTGCGAAAGAGATTGAATTAGAAGACCGCTTCGAGAACATGGGGGCGCAACTCGTGCGCGAGGTGGCGTCCAAGACGAACGATGTTGCAGGCGACGGCACGACCACCGCGACCGTGCTGGCGCAAGCCATCTTCAAGGAGGGTCTCAAGGCGGTCGCCGCAGGCGCGAACCCGATGTTTGTCAAGCGCGGCATCGATAAAGCCGTCGAGGCTGCCGTGCAGTTCATCCAGCAGACCGCGACCCCTGTGGAAGGGCGCGCCGCCATCGAGCAGGTGGCGACCATCTCCGCGAACGACCCCGCCATCGGCAAAGTGGTCGCTGACGCCATCGAGAAGGTCACCAAAGACGGCGTGATTACCGTCGAGGAGTCCAAAGGCACAGAGACCACGCTGGAGGTCGTGGAGGGCATGCGCTTCGATCGCGGCTACATCTCGCCCTACTTCATCACCGACCCTGAGCGCATGGAAGCCGTGCTGGAAGAGCCGTACATCCTGCTGTATGAGAAGAAGATTAGCGCAGCGCAAGACCTAATCCCAATACTGGAGCATGTTGTGCGCGCGGGCAAGCCCCTGCTGATTATCGCCGAGGACATGGAAGGCGAGGCGTTGGCAACGCTGGTGGTCAATAAGCTGCGCGGGGTGTTCCAGTGCGCTGCCGTCAAAGCGCCTGGCTTCGGCGAGCGACGCAAGGCGATGATGGAAGACATCGCCATCCTCACGGGCGGCACCTTCGTCACCGAAGACCTCGGCATCAAGCTGGAGAATGTCAAGCTCGACCAGCTCGGACGCGCCGAGAAGGTGGTCATCGAGAAGGAGCATACGACCATCATCGGCGGCAAGGGCAAGCCTGAAGCGATTCAAGGGCGCATCCAGCAAATCCGCAAGCAGATCGAAACCACCGAGTCGGACTACGACCGCGAGAAGCTGCAGGAGCGTCTGGCGAAGCTGGCGGGCGGCGTGGCGGTCATCAAGGTCGGCGCAGCCACCGAGACCGAGCTGAAGGAGAAAAAGTCGCGCTACGAAGACGCCATCAACGCCACCAAAGCCGCCGTTGAGGAAGGCATCGTGCCTGGCGGCGGGGTCACCCTCGTGAACGCTATCAAAGCGCTGGACGCGCTGCAAGTGGACGGCGACGAGAAAATCGGCGTGCATATCGTCCGCCGCGCGCTGGAAGAGCCGCTGCGCCAAATCGCGCACAACGCAGGCGCGGAAGGCTCCGTCATCGTCGAGAAGGTCAAAGCACTGCCGCAGGGACAGGGCTACAACGCCGCCACAGGCGAGTTCGTGAACATGCTCGAGGCGGGCATCGTCGATCCTGCGAAGGTCACGCGCACCGCGCTGGAGAACGCCGCGTCGATTGCCTCGATGCTCCTCACGACCGAGGCGCTGGTGGCGGAAGTGCCCGAAGAGAAGAACGGCAAAAAGACTTCACCATCCCCCTACTGACACACAGACCACTCACCCCCCAATAGCCGGGGCTGAAAAGCCCCGGCATTTTTTTCACTCACGCTCCGTCAGGTAATTTATTCTACGATTCGGAGCCAGAAAATGTTTCAGGGCATACCGCGATTGGTGCGAATTGTGGAGGTGGGCGCGCGGGACGGACTGCAGAACGAGCCGACCCCCGTGCCGACCGAGGCGAAGGTGCGCTTCATCGAAATGCTGGCGGATGCGGGGCTGCCCGTGGTGGAGGCGACCGCGTTCGTCAGCCCGAAGTGGGTGCCGCAGCTCGCCGACGCCGAGCAGGTGATGCACGCGCTCAGGCGACGCGCAGGCGTGCGCTATCCCGTGCTTGTGCCCAACCTCAAGGGGCTGGAACGCGCCCTATCGGCGGGCGCGCGAGAGATTGCCGTCTTCACCGCCGCGTCGGAGACCTTCTGCCAGCGCAACCTGAACCGTAGCATCGAGCAGTCGCTGCAGGAGTTCGAGCAGGTCGTGCGCGCGGCGAAGGCAGCGGGCTGCTGGGCGCGCGGGTATGTGTCCACCGCGTTCGTGTGCCCCTACGAGGGCGCGATTGCCCCCGAAGCCGTTGTGCCTGTGGTGGAACGCCTGCTGGCGATGGGCGTGGACGAGGTGAGCCTAGGCGACACCATCGGCGCGGCTGTGCCCACCCAAGTCGCGCGCCTGACCGAGACGCTGCTGCCGATTCTGCCGCTGGAGCGCTTCGCCTACCACTTCCACAACACCTACGGCACTGCGCTGGCGAATGTGCTGACCGCGCTGCAGCAGGGCGTATTTATCTTCGATTCCAGCGCGGGCGGGCTGGGCGGATGTCCGTTCGCGCCGGGCGCGTCGGGCAACCTCGCGACGGAAGACCTGCTCTATATGTTGCACGGGATGGGCATTGAGACGGGGGTAGACCTCGCGGGCGTGGCAGCGGCGGCGCAGTTTATCTTGGGGCATCTCCAGCGGGAGACGCCCCCAAGCAGCTACCTACGCGCCTGTGCGCGAGTCGAAGCCTGATCTTATACCAATCGCCGAGTCAAAGTTCACGAAACATGGCAGTTAACCCCCTCCTGCAGGTTCCCCCTGCTCGCAGGGGGAACCAAACCCCTGCGCGGTTCCCCTCGCGAAGCGGGGGGAACCTACGGAGGGGGGCAATTGTGAACTTTGGCGACGCTGTTGGTATTACACCCGCTCGAACAGCCCTGCTGCGCCCATGCCGCCACCGACGCACATGCTGACCACGCCCCACTTGCCGCCGCGCTTGCCCAGCGCGTTCAGCAAAGTGGCGGTCATGCGCGAACCCGTCGCGCCCAGCGGATGCCCCAGCGCGACTGCCCCGCCGTTCACATTCAGCTTCTCGCGCGGAATCGGCAACTGGCGCAGCACCGCCAGCACCTGCGCCGCGAACGCCTCGTTGATTTCGAACAGGTCGATGTCGTCGACGCTCTTGCCGAAGCGTTGCAGCAGTTTGGGGATGGCGTAGGCGGGACCGATGCCCATCGTCTCTGGGGGCACGCCCGCGACCGCGTAGCCGACGAAGCGCGCCAGCGGCTGCACACCGAGTTGGTTCACCATCCGCTCGCTCATCAGCACGACCGCCGCTGCACCGTCGCTGCGCTGCGAGGCGTTGCCCGCCGTCACTGTGCCGTCCGCCTTGAACACAGGCTTGAGTTTCGCCAGTGCCTCCATGCTGGTGTCAGCGCGGGGACCCTCGTCGCGGTCAAAGATGAAGCGGTTCTCGTGAACCGTGCCGTCCTTGACGACCTTCTCGTGAACCTCGACGGGCACGATTTCGCCGTCGAACGCGCCCTCGGCTTGCGCCCGCAGCGCTTTCTGGTGGCTCTCCAGCGCGAACTGGTCGGCTTCCTCGCGCGTGATGCCATGCTCGGCTACGAGGTTCTCGGTCGTCATGCCCATGCCCAGGTAGGCGTCGGGGTAGTGCTGGGTCAGGTACGGGTTCGGGCGGAACACATGCCCTTCCATCGGCACCATCGACATGCTCTCCGTGCCGCCTGCAACGCCGACATCGATTTGCTCGGTCATGATGCGTTGGGCGATGATGGCGATGGCTTCCAGTCCCGAAGCGCACATGCGGTTCACCGTCGCGGCGGGCACATCGACGGGCAGCCCCGCGCGTAGCACGGCGATTCGGGCGACATTCATGCCCTGCTCGGCTTCGGGCACGGCGCATCCCAGCACGACATCTTCGATCTGCTTCGGCTCCAGTTGCGGCACGCGCGCGAGTGCGCCTTGAATGGCGAACGCGGCGAGGTCATCGGGGCGCGTGTTGCGCAAACTCCCACGCGGCGCCTTGCCAATCGCTGTTCGTACCGCAGCAACCACATACACGGCTTGCATAGTGGCATAGTGTACCCGCAATCATCAGGTATCCTATAGCCGAGGCGATACCGATGCTCATACGCAAACCGAACCGACTAATCGACGAGAAAAGCCCGTACCTGCTACAGCACGCCTATAATCCTGTGGACTGGTATCCGTGGGGGGCGGAGGCGTTTTTCAAGGCGCGTGTGGAAGACAAGCCCATCTTCCTCTCCATCGGCTACTCGTCGTGCCACTGGTGCCATGTGATGGAGCGCGAGTCGTTCGAAAACCCCGCGATTGCCGACCTGCTGAATCAGTACTTTGTGAGCATCAAGGTAGATCGCGAGGAGCGCCCCGATGTAGACGAGATTTACATCAGCGCGGTGCAACTGATGGCGGGGCACGCGGGCTGGCCGCTGTCGGTGTTCCTGACGCCCGACGGCTACCCGTTCTACGGGGGCACATACTACCCGCCGCATGCGTTCGCCGACATCCTTGCGCGCGTGGCGGGCGTGTGGCGAACCAATCGCGGGCAGGTGCTTGCCGCCGCTGCCGAGCTGAAGGCGGAGCTGGAGCAACTCGTGGCGATGCGCCACCAGTCGCTGCGGGGCGAGCGCAGCCCCAGCATCTTCCGCGCCTACAAAGCGCAGATGCTGGAAGGGTTTGACCCCATTTACGGCGGGTTCGGCGGCGCACCGAAATTCCCACCCAGCACCGCGCTGCCCGTGTTGCTGACGCTCGGCGCGGAGTGGGACGATACCGACTGTGCGGGCATGGCGCTCATGACTATGACCACGATGGCGATGGGCGGAATCTTCGACCACATCGGCGGGGGGTTCCATCGCTACTCGACCGACGAACGCTGGCTGCTGCCCCACTTCGAGAAGATGCTCTACGACAACGCGCAGCTCGGCTGGGCGTATGCGCACGCCTACGCGCTCACAGGCGACGAGTTCTACGCCGACATCGCCGTGCGCACGCTGGATTGGATGCTGCGCGAGATGCGCACCCCTGACGGCGCGTTCGCCAGCGCGCTCGACGCCGACACCCCCGAAGGCGAGGGGCACTACTACACCTGGACGGAGCGCGAACTGTACGAGATTTTGCCGCGCGATGAGGCAGACCTGTTCTGCAAGGTGTACGAGATTCAACCCGAAGGCAACTACCGCGAGGAAGCGACTCGCCAGCCGACAGGGCGCAACATCCCGCACCTGACGCGCCCGCTGGAAGCGCACGCGGAGGAACTTGGCGTAGAGCCTGCGGCGCTGGAGGAGCGGCTACGCGACATCCGTGCACGGCTGCTGGTCGCCCGCCAGACGCGCCACGCGCCCATGCGCGACGACAAGGTGCTGACCGATTGGAACGGGCTGGCGATTTGGGCGCTCGCTTACGCCGCCGATGTGCTGGAAGCGCATCGCGAGCCGTACACGCAAGCGGCGCAGGAGGCAGCCGAGTTCGTCTGGCAACGCCTGCGCGACTCTAACGGCAGGCTGCTGCACCGCTACCGCGACGGCGAGGCGAGCATCCCCGCCTACCTGACCGATTACGCCTTCTACGGCATGGGGCTGATGGAACTCTACGGCTTGACGCTGGAGCCGCAGTGGCTGGAGCGCGCCGTCGCCGTCGCCGACCAGATGATCGAACGCTTCCACGACCGCGAGTACGGCGGCTTTTTCACGACCGACCCCGCGCACGACCTGCTGATTATGCCCGTCAAGTCGTACCAAGACCGCGCGATGCCGTCGGGCAATGGCGCAGCGGTGCAATTTCTGGCGGCACTGAGTACCGCGCTGACCGTCGATGACCCGACACGCAGCCAGCGGTACGCGCAACTCGCCGCCGAGACGCTGGACAGCTGCTGGGGCATCCTGCAGCGCGCGCCCACCGCAGGCGACAGCCTGCTGTACGGCTACCTGCAACTGGAGGGCGAGACGCTGGAGATGCCCGACCTCAGCATGCCGACCCTCGAAATGGACGGCGACGAGGAAGAAGCGGGTCCCGTGCAGGTGCAAATCGTTCCGATGCCCGAAGGCTTGCTCGTGGTGTTCGAGATCGAGGAGGGCTGGCACATCAACTCCAGTCGCCCGCAGGCAGAGCGCGTGCCGACCACCGTGGAGGTGACGACCGACCTGCCGTTGCGCTTGGGCGCGCCGATTTGGTCGTCCCCCCAGCAGATTCAGGCAGGCAGCGAGGTCATCGAGGGCTACACGGGGATGGCGCAGGCGATTGTGCCCGTGCTGGAGATTGGCGACGGCGAACCGTCGGACGGCTTCGCGCGGATTTTCGTGCGCTACCAGCCTTGCACCGACACCGAGTGCGGCTTGCCCGTCGAGCGCGTCTACCTGATGCCGCTCAGCCTGCGCCCGCAGTCGTAGGGGCGCACGGCGGTGCGCCCTCAGAACCCCTCGCGCGTGAATGTGGGGGGAACCGCTGCGCCCACAGTCGTAGGGGCGCACGGCGGTGCGCCCTCAGAACCCCCCGCGCGTGAATGTGGGGCGAACACCGTTCGCCCTTACACGATCGCTGCACCAAAGTTCACAAGAAACGGTAGTTGACGACACCCTCCTGCAGGTCTGATAAGGGTACATCGCTTGGGTTCGCTGTGGGCAGGGGGCGCCCACTTTTTGCCCTCACCCCCAGCCCCTCTCCCACGCTGTGGGAGAGGGGTGTAGGAGCGCGCGGCAGTGCGCCCTGCAGCGCGTTCCCCCTCTCCCGCCTCGCGGGAGAGGGGGACAAAGGGGGTGAGGGCAATACAGCGCGCCTGCCCGTTCACGCTTGCGCTGGGAAAAACAGCCCCTGCTGCAGAGATTCCGTGCCAAGCCGTTGTACCCTTGTCAGCTCCTGCAGGTTCCCCCTGCAGGCAGGGGGAACCGAAGGGCTTGATTCCTCTCGCGAAGCGGGGCACAACGAAACAGTGTACCTCCTCCTGCAGGTTCCCCCTGTAGGCAGGGGGAACCGAGGGGGCGGTTCCTTAAAGGGGTAGGTTTTTTTCTCGCGTGGTCGGGATTGCGGGCGGGACGCCCGCGTTCCCAGCGCAGCGCGTACTGGGAGCGCGAGCGTCTCGCTCGCATGGAAGCAGTAACCCCTTGCTCGGCAGCTTAGCGGGCAGGCATGCCAGCAAAAAACCTACCCCTTTAAGGGGGGCGGTTCCCCTCGCGAAGCGGGGGAACTCGAACCTGCGCCCCACGCGGTTCCCCTCGCGAAGCGGGGGGAACCTTAAGGAGGGGGGCAACTACAACCTCTGCTTACGCAGTTTGTATATCTCACCACCCCCACGCCGCGCACGCCAGCGCGTCAATCTGCGCCTGCAACGCCAGCGTGCGCTTCAGCGCGGTGATCATCTTCTGATAGGTCAGCCGCTCGTCCAGCGACAGCACGGCGCCCTTGCGGTCGTCCAGCCATTTGTGGCACACCTGATAGCCGCCCACCCGATACGCCCACACCTCGGGCGGCACAGGCTCGAAATACTGCGCCCCGTTAATCCACACGCGCTTCGCCTTCTCGTCGTACTTGACGCGCTCGACGCGATGGTCGCCCGCAACGGGATACTTGCACGACGGCGTGTTTAGCGCAGGGTCGCGCAGCAGGTGCAGGTCGATTAGCGCGCCCCCCAGCTGCGCCAGTGCGTCGAAGGTCGCCTTGTCGGGAGGCAACGGCACGCGCGGAAAGTCCCGCTTGAGAAACTCGGCGTACCGCGCCCGATAGGCAGGGCTGTGCAACACCGCGTACAGGTAGCCCAGCACCGACTCGGGCGTAGGCTCGTGCCCCAGCACGCCCGCCAACGCCTGCAGATACTCTGCGTTGAGGTTCGCTTCGCACCCCTCGTGAGGCAACAACGCCTTCTGCGCACCCGCCGTATCGGGCAGCAGGCACAGCGGATACACCTCGCCCCCACCGCGCCGAAAGATGTTCAAGTCCACAGGCTGCTGCGCCACAAACACGATATTCCACTCCTCGTCGCCTGTGGCAGCCCCCGCACGCCCCACCACCAACGCCACATTCTCCCCCGCCAACAGGTGGCGCATTACTCCGTAGCGAGGACGCAGGTGAAAACCGCTCGACTTGCCTGTGTAGAAGGTGTAGCGCACATCGAACGGGCGATAGAGGATGGGCGTGATATGCACCTTTGCCGACTCGTTGGGCACGCCTGCCTCGCGCAAGTCCTGC
Source organism: Synechococcus sp. RC10B2 (assembly GCF_047502635.1). Classification (NCBI taxonomy): domain Bacteria; kingdom Bacillati; phylum Cyanobacteriota; class Cyanophyceae; order Synechococcales; family Synechococcaceae; genus Synechococcus; species Synechococcus sp. RC10B2. The sequence continues at coordinate 46,855 of NZ_JANSHO010000053.1, read as the reverse complement.
TGGGCGCGGGCAACTGACCAGCCGCTCACGGAATCTGTGCCCAGATGAAACCGCTCCCGCGCTCTTTCAGGCTCCATCGCTACGAACTCACACACCGTGCGCCACACGGCGTCGGGCGTGCGGTGGATGGTCAGCCCGTCGCGCGCGGTAAAAGTGCCCGTGCTATGCTCAAGGAAGATATCGGGAATGCGCCAGCCCTGCAGGTACTCCGCCTCGTGCGCGGCGTCTTGGGGCACGAACAGGTACATCGGCGCGCGGGGCGTCAGCGGCGTCCATCGGATGCTCTCCAGCGTCGCCTCGCGCAGCAAGTCGTACTTCGCCTCCCGCGAACCCCACACATCGCAGTACCACACGGGCGCGCTCTCCGCAGGCTCGGCGAAGTTGTTGGGGTTGCGGATGGCAATCAGGATGGCGACCCCCTGCTGGATGTCGAACAGGTTTTCGTCGGGGCTACCGTTGGGGGCGCGCTCTTTGCGGCGGGCGTTGCCGTGCAGGTTCACGATATACAGCCGCTGGAAGGTGCGCAGTAGGTGCGCCCGCATCCCGCGAAAGGTCGGATTGTCCAAGTAGGCGTGGTTGGTGATGAACGCCACGACGCCCTGCCCCGTCTGCTCAATCCGCCACTCGGCGAAGCGAATGAACTTCACATAGTCGTCCTGCAGCCACTTCTGCTGTCTTTCTCGAAGTGGTTGCCCGTCCACCTGCTTGTAGTCTTCGAGGAGTTTGCCGATCCATGTGGGCTGTTTGCGTTTGCGGGTGCGTCCGCCGATGGTCTCGCTCACCTCGACATAGCTGCGGTTGGCGGAGTGTCCGCTGTAGGGGGGATTGCCCAGCACGACGAGGATGGGTTTCTCGCGTTTGACTTCGGCGGCTTCGTTGGCTTCGCGGGTGATGAACTCGCCCAGCAGCAGTTCGGAGGTCTTGACGGCAGGGTCCAGTGCGTTGATTTTGTGGACGATGAGCATCAGTCGCGGAGCAAGCCAAAACTGGCAGGAATCTTGTATCCCGCAGGGTATACTGATGACGCATCCGCCCCCACAGGCGGGTGAGGGTTGAAACAAAGCCGAACAGGCGGGGCAACAGCCGCTGGCGGGCGTAGTCTGCCCACATTGCACCCGCTCCCACGGGCGGGTGAGGATTGAAACAGCAGGAAGTTCTCCAGGTGCTGGCGGAAGGCGTCGGTTTGGGCTTTGGCGTGTGGAGGCAGGTTATCGAGGTCGGCGGCGTAGGCTTCCGCTTCCACATAGCCGACGGGCGCGTGCTGGTGGAGGATGGCGAAGTCGGGTCGCCCGACGACGGTGCGCGTCGGCTCGTGAACGAGGGTCAGGTTCGGGCGCAGCGTGCGCAGGAGTCGCTCCAGCGCACCGTGATAGGACAGCTCGCCCGTTGCGTGGGGCTGCTGCGCGACTGTGCGCAGGTGTCCCAGGTAGTCTACCAGCGCGTGCATGCGGGAGAGAGTGTACCTGATGAGGTGGGGGAACAGGATTTGGTCGTGCCTAAACAAGCACCGCGCTGATAGGGAATGGCAAAGGACGCTTCTGATTCCACACTGTTGCCAACTTCTGGTCGCCCGTAATGATTAGTTCACATCTTCCCGTAGAAGCATATGCAAGGTGGAGTGCATCGGGAGTGCGCAGGTTTGTCAACGCCCTGATTTCAGCTGCGCGGCGAAACACTCCGAGGTAGCTTGGAATGAGTAGCAAGGTCTGGAAATACGCATCGTAGGCAGCAACAAGCAGCTGATTATTGCTTTGCAAGGGTTTCACCAGGCACTCCATTAGCGCAAGTGCAGAAGAGCAAAGCGTGTAGCCTGAATACTGAGCGAGTGCCGACAGTACGGAGGGTTTCTTTATCGTGTTTTCCACCAGATAGATGATAGTGTTGCTATCCAAGTAGATGCGTTTCTCCATTCTCTTGCATCTCCTTTTCCCAACTGGCGCGTTCTGCCTCGATGCGTTCCAGTACCTCTTCGGGGGTGGGTGGGCGATGCCCAGCCGCCTCCAGCCGCGCGTGAATCGCTTCCAAAGTTGCGAGCATAAGCGGCAAGGAGCCTCGCGCGAGCGGCGATTCCGCCAGAACCTCCACCTCTGACCCATCGGGTAGCGGCAGCGGCTGGTGCAACCGCACGGTGTCAGGCGATACCAACACACCGCGCACTCTCATCCGTCTCATCGTCCCGCATGATACCCACTGGAGTGGGATAGCAATCAGCGCATTCGTCCACAGTGCAATCTACTTAGGGTTGTCTGAAGCGCATCTCGCATGGTATAGTATAGTGTAGTGCAATAGTGTGGTTGCGGGTCTGCGCTGGGAGGCACGGTAGGTCGTTCGAACGGGCGGCGCGCCGACACACGCTACGGAGGCGAAGAGGGATGAGTCTACTGCAAACGGCGGATGTGGAGCGTATCCTCGCGGAACTCAGCCGCAAGCGACCCGTGTTCCATTCGGAGGGCGATTTTCAGTTTGCACTGGCGTTCAAAATGCAGCAGAAGCGCCCTCACCTCAGGCTTCGATTAGAAACGCCTGTAATCTCTAAGGGTAGACCCCGTGTGGACATACTCGCGTCTTGCGAAGGTTGTGTCCTTTTTCTGGAACTCAAGTACCTACCCCGCTCGCTGCATGCGCAGGTACAAATCGCTGAAGGAGAGCACGAAACTTACGACCTTTGCGACCAGGCGCGTGAGTGGGGACGGTATGACTTTCTCAAAGACATCACGCGAATAGAAACTTGGGTAGCAGAATGCACGCAACACTGTCCTGAAGCAGTGGGCTATGCGATTCTACTTACGAATGACCAGAACTACTGGAATAAACTCAACGATGAAAACGCAAAGGACTACGCTTTCCAGCTTCACGACAACAGAACTATTGCTGGCGGTGAAGTGCTTACTTGGGGTGAACGAGCGACGGCAAGCGATGTTAAGGGTCGTAAGCATCCAATTGTTCTTCGCTGGGGCTACAGATTTCAATGGCGCGATTACTCCGAACTCGCACCTCCGTTGGCAAAGCCCCTTAGGGGAAGCAGGATCGATCATGGGAAGTTCCGCTACCTATTGGTGCGCGTGCCGCCGAGTGGGTAGCGAACCTTCAGGACTGCCTGAGTCCTCAGCTGGCGCGCGCAGTGCAGGTGTCCATCCAAGACGGAGAACTGCTTTGCGGGTTAGCCAGTTCCTCTATCGTCCACCTCGACAACGATGGCTTCTCCTACTCGCAGCGCTGCAAGTTTTGCTTCTATCAAGGGAACGGCTCGAGCCAGAGTTGCCAGTCGGTTGTTAGGCGCACGAATCACGACAACCGACAGAGAGTATCGCGATAAGTCGTGCTGCTCAGGTAAGCGTTTATCCACAGTGATAAGAACATCGAACGCCTGCGACGCAAGTTGCAACAGCTCGCTGTTGCGCACTCCTTGCCAGCCCATCTCGTGAACGGCGCGTACCTCGTATTCGGGGCTGAAGTATCGCTTCAGCCGCCAGTCCACGCACTCATCCAGCAAGAGACGCCTCATCCGTCAAGCCCGTGAGGTACTGGGCGACCCATTGCAGTACGCCGACCGCCTGCTCGCGGCGCACGGTGGGGAACCCCTGTAGGAACTCCTCCAGCGAATCGCCCGCCGCTAAGTATTCGAACAGCAGCGCCACAGGCACGCGCGTATCGCGAAAGCACAGCGCGCCGCTCACCCTATCAGGGTCAACCCAAGTCAGCTCGCGAAGGGACTGAGAGCATGCTATTTTTGACATTGCGCCCTGATTCTACCCTGTGGAGCGGTCTACTGCCGCGTTGGGAGTTGTCGGGGCAGCGTCGCTTCTGGCGGGAAGTTCGGCTACCTGCTGGTGCGCGTGCCGCCGAGGGAGTAGGATAGCGCACGCCCAAAAGCTGCTCTTTGAGGTACATTATGCCTGCGGAGGCGGAGAGGGATGGAACAACTACAGCAATTGGCGGAACTGATACGACAGCGGAATCGAATCGACGACGCGATTGCTGACCTCATCGGGCGACCTGCCGAGAAAGGGCACATCAGCGAATATATCGCAGCGATAATCTTCGACATCGAACTGTGCAGCTCCAAAACGAACCCCGGCGCGGACGGCTACTTCCGAAGCGGCGCTTTGGCGGGGCGGTCGGTGGAGATTAAGTATCTCGCGCTGGATGAGGGCGGGCTGCTTTACACCAGCACGCCTCCCAAATACCTCGCCGACTTCTATCTTGTGCTGACAGGACCCCGCGCGTCTGCTGCGTCGTCGAAGGGCAGAAAGCGTCCTTTCGTGATTGACTATGTGTACCTTTTTGACCAGTCCACAATCGTGCAATCGCCTGACCCGCCACGCGCGTCGTGGAACGCTGCAGAAATTTACCCCCAGCCGAGAAATCCGCTTCTGACCCTCACAGAACAGCAGCGCGAGATGCTTCGGTTGTTTGGCAGTCAACAATAGGTAGCTCTTTTTCGGAGGATTTTTTTGGCGCGTTATTCAACACTGGCGCGTACCTCTTCGGGCGTTGAGGGGCGATGCCCAGCCGCCTCCAGCCGCGTGTGAATCGCTCCAAAGTCGCGAGCATCAGCGGCAAGGAACCTCGGGTGGTCGGCTCTTGTGCCAGAACCTCCACCTCTGACCCATCGGGCAGCGGTAGTGGCTGGCGAAACTGCACGGTGTCGGGCGAGACCAACACGCCGCGCACTCTCAGCCGTCTCATCGTCCCGCATAATACCCGCTAAAGTGGGATAGCAATCAGTGCGTGCGTCCCTAATGCAATCCACTTGGGGTTGTCTGAAGTGCATCTCGCATGGTACAATGTGGTATAATATGGTCGCGGGTCCGCGCTGGGAGCCACTGTAGGTCGTCCGAACGGGCGGCAGCCGCGTAACGCGGTGGGATCCTACAGCCCGGGACCCGCGATGATTGTTTTTGTCTCTTCAGGCAGCTGATGCTGGGCGTCGTTAGGAAAAAGTTTTACACCATGCCCTATCAACCTATGGTTATGACGATAAGCGCGTGGGATAATGAGGCGTAAGTATGCCGTCTCTACCATTCCGTATCGGTTCGGCTCCACACTGTAAAAATAACTGCTGGCTACGGCGTCAGCTAACTGAAGCCCCATAGCTTTGCCCGAAGATTGCACCAAGATATCTTCCAGAATTGCGCTCTGCTCTATAACTATCTCTTTGGCTGTGTCATCGTACCATACACGATGAAAATATTCGTTCACTGCCGATTGCTTTAGCCCTCCTCTGTTCGAGAGGACCAGCTTCAGTTTCGGAAGCACTTGGTTGTTTCCTGACTGGGCGTAGCAATAGCGGGCTACTCTCTCCACAAGGAAACGAAGAAGATAGTTATACAAGCGGTCTTGTATCTGTGAACGCAGACTGGGCTTGTGGCACAGGACGCTAACTGTGCCAATCTCTTCAATCTGACCTATCTTCATAGAGAAGAATTTGCGGTCGTCATGCTTCAGGTCTCGGAAGTGAAGAGGTTTTTTGTGAGGTATCCTGTGCTGCTCATGCCGTTCGCGATTGATGGCATCACGCGCTTCTTCGATAAGCTGGCGCGACTTTTGTTGCGATTGTGGTTCGTTCGGAACAACCACAGCACTAAGAACAAACCATTTCGGGCTGCCCTTCTCAAACTTCATACCTTCGTCGCCAGATTCGTCAACATATGCGATGAAGCGTCTGCTACACATACCGTATATTGTACCCTATTGGGCTCAGGTATTTACAGGTGGGTAGGTAATGGTCTCGCTATCAAGGCAGATGCGTTTCTGCACGCTCTGGCATCTCCTTCTTCCGACAGGCGCGTTCTGCCTCGATGCGTTCCAGAACTTCTTTGGGCGTTGGGGGGAGATGCCCTGATGCCTCCAAATGCGCGTGCATAGCCTTCGTCTCCACAGGCTCGAAGGTGTAGTAGTAGATTTTGCGTCCGTCGGGTTTGGTCTCGACGCGCTTGTGCATGCGGTATTTCATCGGCGCGCCTCCACCGCTTGCCATGCGAGCGCGGCTCCGCCCAGAATGCCTGCGTCTTCAATCCGCTCGGCGGGCACGACGCGGCAGTCTTCCAGCAGGGTCGGCAGCGCGTAGTCGCGCACGGCGGCGTGAATCGCCTCAAACAGCGGCGCGCCCGCTTTGGCAATCTGCCCGCCGATGGCGACGATTTCGGGGTTGAACACGCTAATCAGGTTCGCCACCGCAATCCCCAGGTAGTAGCCCACCTCGCGCCAGATGGCGAGCGCGGTCGGGTCGCCCTGCGCGGCGGCTTCGCTGACCAGCGCGGGGGTGATTTTGGCGGGGTCGCCCTCCGTGAGGCGGTTCAGCAGGCTGTTGGGGTTGCGCCGCGCCTGTTCGCGCGCGAGTTCGACAATCGCGTCGCGTCGGGCGTATGCCTCGATGCAGCCCCGTGCGCCGCATCCGCAGCGCGATCCCGCGAAGTTGATGATGGTGTGCCCCAGTTCGCCCGCGCCGCCGCTGAGACCCACCAGCAGCACGCCGCCGTCCCAGTGCGCGTTGCCCTGCACCTGATGGCGGGTCAGCACCACGCCGCCGCCGATGCCTGTGCCGAGCGTGAGCATCACCAGCCCGCGCGCCATCCCGCGCCCGACGCCGTAGTAGTATTCGCCCAGCGCGGCAAGGTTCGCGTCGTTGCCCATCACAATGGGTAGGTTCAGCCGCGCCTGCACAGCGTCCCCCAGCGGCACATCGCGCCACACCTCGAACACCTCGCCGCGCATTTCGCCAAAGTTCGGCGCCCAGCGCACCACCCCACGCGTCGCGTCGATGTGTCCAGGCACTGCCATGCCAATCATCGCGGGGCTGACGCCTGCCGTCGCAATCGCCTCGCGGATGGCAAGCGTAATCTGCTCCAGCGTGATTGCGAAGCCTTCCTGTGCGCGGGAGGGGTACTGCACAGGCGGGGCGAGCAGCGTCCCGTCGCGCCCGACCACCGCCGCACGCACATTCGTCCCGCCCAAGTCCACGCCCACAACTGCCGTCGCCATCGGCGGGGAGTATACCTCACCGCATCAGCAGCAGCGTGCTGAGTGGCAGGGCGACGATGCGCGGGTCAGGAATTTCCACGCCGTCCTGCAGCGTGATAAGTAGCCCAAACGGCGCATTGTTGGCGGTCTTTTCCAGAAACGCGCGCAGCCCAAGCGTGTCGCGGTGCGGGTCGATCCGCTGGCGGTACTTCACCTCAATCGGGATGCGGTAGTCGCCGACGGTTAGCACGAAGTCCACCTCTGGCTCCACGCCGCGTTCGGGGTACCAGTTGAGGTTCAGGTTCGGGATACCGCTGAGGAAAAAGCCGACGATGCTCTCGGCGAGGTGTCCTGCAAGCGAAGCTTGGTCGGGCTGCTCGCGCAGCGCGTTGGGGGTGAAAGGCACGATTTCACGCAGCCAACTCGCGCGTAGGCTGTGGTCGCACAGGCACACCTTCGGCTGCGACTTGCGCCGCTTGAGCCGTATCTCCAACGGCTCAATCAGGCGAATCAGCAGGCTGTCGTTGAGAAAGCGCAGGTAGGCAAGTGCGCGCTGCCAGCCGATGTTCGCCTGCGTCGTCTCCTGAAGTTCGCGCAGGTAGTGCGTTGGACTGGGGGCTTGACCCGCGTAGCGACACGCCAGACGGAAGAGCATCTCCAGCAGCACGGGGTCGCGCCTGCGCCCGCGCTCGCCTACGCGCAAGTCGTGCTGCAGCACGCGCCGAATAATCGTCTCGTTCAGGTGTTCGGCGAGCATCTCCCAGTCGGGCAGCGGCTGGGCGTAAGCGAAGGGGTAGCCCCCGCGCTCGGCGTACACCTCGAACGCTTGATCGCGTGCGGGCGCATGCTGCTGACCCGCCTCGCGCAACTCCCGCCAAAACGCCTGTTGCCGCAGCGCGTCCAGCCCGTTTTCAGGCGCAAGCGACGGAATCGCGCCTATCCCTGTCAACTCGGCAATCTCCCGCAGCAGCAGTGGTCCCAACTCTACTGTCGTGATGCGCCCTGCGAGGCTCTCGCGCCCATACTCAATCCGCAGCGCGGAGCTGCCTGTCAGCAGCACGCGCACGGCGTGATGATCCACCAACGCTTTCACCTGCGCCGACCAGTCGGGCAGGTTCTGCACCTCGTCCAGAAAGATGTAGACAGGCTCGCCGCGTTGCGCCCACTCGTTGAAACTGCCCTGCAGCACGCGCGACTGGAACCAGCGGCACAGCGTCAGAATCGGCTGTTGAAATCCCTTCAGCGTTGGGAGTTCGTCGAATTGCACCCGGAACAGCCGTTGCGGGGCGACGCCTTCACCCAGCAACTGCTCGATAATCTGCAGCTGTAGCGTTGTTTTGCCGACCTGCCGCGCCCCGCGTAGCGCAACAACAGGCGCAAGGGGACTCTGCAACCGCTTCAGCACGGTGGGGAACAGCCAACGCCGATAGCGTGGCAGCGGGCGCATTGGCTGACCGTGCCACCACGGGTTGGCGTCCCACACAAACTGCTCCAACTCTGCGGGCAGCACAACGCCAAACAGCGTGTCTTCACCTGAAGTGTGGGATTTCACACATAAAAGAATACCCACCCACGACAGTGTGGGCGGGCGGTTCAGAGGTACGATGATGCGAACGGTTAACCCTTCACCTGCTCTGCCAAGCGTTGCGCCTCGTTCACATCGACCTGCACGCCAGGACCCATCGTGCTGGAGAGGGTGATTTTCTGCAGGTAGCGTCCTTTGGAGGTCGCGGGCTTCGCCTTCAGCAAGGCGTTCAGCGCGACCAGCATGTTCTCCAGCAGTTGTTCCTCGCTGAAGGAGGCGCGCCCGATGGGCATATGCACGATGCCTGCCTTGTCGACGCGGTACTCCACGCGCGAGGCTTGCTTGATCTCCTGCACCACTTTGGCGGGGTTGGGCGAGACCGTGCCCGACTTGGGGTTGGGCATGCGCGCTTTCAGCACGCCACCGATACGGCTGATGATGGGCATCATGTCTTGCCCCGCGACGATGAGGTCGAAGTTCTTCCAGCCCTTCCAGCCCTTCTGCACCTGTTCGACGATGTCCTCTGCGCCGACCATATCCGCGCCCGCTTCGCGCGCGGCGTCCGCCTGCTCGCCCTTGGCGAACACGAGCACTTTTTGCTTTTTGCCCGTGCCGTGCGGCAGGTTCACCACGCCGCGCACCATCTGGTCGCTCTTGCGCGGGTCGACGCCCAAGTTCACCGCCATATCGACCGCCTCATCGAACTTGGCGGTGGCGGTCTGCTTCACCTTGCGAATCGCCTCAATCGGCGAGTAGGTCTGCTGTCCGTTGCCAAGCGCCTTGACCGCTTGCATGTAGCGTTCGCTGTGGCGCTGCTTCTTCTTGATTGTGCGTCCTCTCATAGTTGCCTCCTGTGGTCGTAGCGGAGCGATTGCCCCTGCCACTGGGTTGCGTTAGTCGACGATTTCGACGCCCATCGAGCGCGCGGTGCCCGCGATGATGCGCATCGCCGCTTCGATATCGTTGGCGTTCAGGTCGGGCATCTTGCGCTCGGCGATTTCGCGCAGTTGCTGGCGCGTGATTCTGCCGACCTTGTTGCGCAAGGGGTTCGCCGAGCCTGACGGGATGCCCGCGGCTTGCTTGATCAAGTCCGACGCCAGCGGCTGCTTCACGATGAAGGTGAAGGTGCGGTCTTTGTAGACCGTGATCTCCACAGGCAGCGTGGAGCCTTTCATGCTGGCGGTGCGCTCGTTGAACGCCTTCACAAACTCCATAATGTTGACCCCTGCCTGACCGAGCGCGGGTCCCACAGGGGGCGCGGGCGTCGCCGCACCCGCAGGCAGGTTCAACTTCACCACATTAATTACCTCTTTCGCCATAGATACGCCTCCTAACTGATTTTCTCTACCTGGTCGACTTCCAGTTCCACAGGCGTCTCGCGCCCGAAGATGTTAATCAGAATCTTGACCTTACTGCGTTCGGCGTCGACGCTTTCCACTTTGCCGTTGAAGTCGGCGAACGCGCCTTCGATCACGCGCACGGTGTCGCCGGGCGAGAAGGCGATGCGCGGGCGCTCCTTGCTCTCCAGAATGGAGCGCTTGATCTCCTCCACCTCTTCGGGGGATAGAGGCACCGGCTTGCCGCCCGATTCGACGAAGCCCGTGACGCCCGGCGTCGTGCGCACCAGCGTCCAAGTCTCGTCGTCTAAAGTCATCTCGACCAGCACATAGCCAGGAAACACCCGACGCGTGATGGTCTGCTTTTTGCCGCCTTTGGTGCGCACCTCCTGCTCGGTCGGGATGAGCACCTGAAAGATGCGGTCGCTTAGCCCCTTCGCCGCCGCGCGCTTTTCGATGGCGAACTTCACCTTGTTTTCGTGTCCTACCAGCGTGCGCACGACATACCACGCTGTTCGCGCCATGCCTATCATCGTTGCTTCCCTCAACGCCCAATTGTGTCGACCCACGCCTCGATGCGTTGCGTCACATAGGTCAGCGCAGTGTCCCAAACCGCGAACCAGATAGCGACCACCAGCACGAAGCCGATGACCACCAGCATCATCTGTGTCGTCTCTTCGGGCGTGGGCTTGGTAACGCGGCGCAACTCTGCCACGATGTCGTGGAACCAGTTGCGCAGCCGCGCGACCAGACCAGGGCGTTCCGTTTGCGTTTTCGTCGATGCCATCGGTTATTGCCTCTCCGTCAGCGTCGGGAGTTAAGTATACCCGACTACGCGCCGAATTTTTCCTGCACGCCCATCAGTTGCGTCAGGATGGGGATGAGGTCGCCCCCGCGCAGGCGTCCGAGTGCGCCGCGCGCGCAGGCGTACTCGTGGAAGCGCAGCACCTCGTCGCCGCGCAGGTCAGGTCCGTGCAATAACACAGGCACAGGGTCGCCCGAATGGTCGCCCACCGAGCATGGCGTCGAGTGGTCGCCCGTGAAGACCAGATAAAACGGCTCGCGATAGCCCTCCAGCAGCCGCGCGACCAAGCCGTCAATTCGCTCAATCACCTGCGTTTTGAGGTGCGGGTTGCGGTCGTGCCCGCACAGGTCGGGCGCCTTCACATTGCACAGCACGAAGTCGTACTGCTGCAGGGCGCGGGCGAGCGTATCGGCGATACTGGCGTAGTTGGTGTCGACGCCGCCGGTTGCGCCTGGCGCGTCGAGCGTGTCCATCCCGACGAACCGCGCGATGCCGCGAATCAGCCCCGTCTCCACCACCGCAACGGCGGTCATGCCGTGTTTTTGGGGGAACGGCTCCAGGTGCGGCGCAACGCCTGCCCCGCGCGGCAGGATGATGTTCGCGGGGGGCAGCCCCTGCTCCCGACGCGCGCGGTTCACAGGGTGGTCGTTCAGCCGCTCATAACTCAGGCGCACGAAGGCGTTCACCACCTGCGCCGTGCGCACAGCGGCGGGGTCGTCGGGGTCTAACGGGCGCGCCTCGTGAATCGGTTCGCCCTCCGCGTGCGGGTCAACATCGGTGATTCGGTGGCTCAGCCCCTCGCCGCGCAGCACCAGCGCGCCCCGATGCGCCACCGACTCCTTGAAAAAGCACTGCACACCCTCGATTTCGACGCCGTTTACGGCTTCTGCCAGTTCGCGCGTGCCCTCCGTAATGCGCCCCGCACGACGGTCAATCACGCGCATCTCGGCGTCCACTGTGCTGAAGTTGCAGCGCAGCGCGACATCGCCCCCGCGCACCTCCATGCCAATTCCCAGCGCCTCAAACGGTCCGCGCCCCTGATACACCCGATACGGGTCGTAGCCCAGAATCGCCAAGTGCGCTGTGTCGGAGCCAGCGCGAATGCCCGGCGCAATCGGGTCCATCAGTCCGCACTCGCCCTCGCGCGCCAGCCGATCCAAAGTCGGCGTCGCCGCGTACTCCAACGGCGTCTTGCTGCCCATCTCAGGCACAGGACGGTCGCCCAGACCGTCCGCAATCAACAGCAGTCCCTTGTATAACGCACGCGCCATAGCACTCGCAAGTATACCTATATGCCAAGCAGCAAGTCCACCAGAAACTCACGCGCGGGCAACAGAATAAAGCGCAACGGGTTCGGCAAGCCAATCAGCGGCAGAATCAGAATCGAGCCGAACAGAATTATCGGTCCGTACACCATCTGAAAGCCCCAGTAGCGGCGGTCGTAAATGTCGGGAAACACCCCCGACAGCACCTTTGAGCCGTCCAGCGGATGCAGCGGAATCATGTTGAAAATCGCCAGCCCGATGTTCGCCAGCACCATCGAGAGCGTGAAGTCAACAAACACACTGTCAGGCAGCCGTTCGCCCGACGCCAGCATCAGGCGCAGGGGAATAGCGAAAATCACCGCCAGGATGATGTTCGACAGCGGTCCCCAAAAAGCGCACAGCACCCAGTCGCGGCGCGGGCTGCGAAAATAGCCCGGGTTGACGGGCACGGGCTTGCCCCAGCCGATGCCGTAGCCCGAAAACGCCATGAATATAATCAGAATCGTGCCCAGCGGGTCTAAGTGCGCAATCGGGTTCAGCGTCACGCGCCCTTGACTGCGCGGCGTCGGGTCGCCCGCCCAGTCGGCGTATTTGGCGTGCGCGTACTCGTGTACCGCCAAACTGAGCAGAATCGCCAGTATCCAGATGACCGCACTGATGAGCGTCTCCAAGTCGAACATCGGGCGGGAGTATACCCTGCGAGGTATACTTATCGCGCCTATGACCTTTCAGGAGTTGCTGTTTCGGCTGGAGCAGTTTTGGGCGGACTACGGGTGCTTGATTGTGCAGCCGTACGATGTGGAGGTAGGCGCGGGTACGATGGCGCCCGCCACGACGCTGCGCGCGCTGGGACCTGAGCCGTGGTATGTGGCGTATGTGCAGCCCAGCCGTCGACCCGCCGACGGACGCTACGCCCGCAATCCGATGCGCCTGCAGCACTACTATCAGTATCAGGTCATCCTCAAGCCGTCGCCCGACGATGTGGTCGATGTCTACTTGGAGAGCCTGCGCGCGATTGGAATCGACCCGAGCGAACACGACATCCGCTTCGTGGAGGACGACTGGGAAGCCCCCACGCTCGGCGCGTCGGGCGTCGGTTGGGAAGTGTGGCTCAACGGCACAGAGATCACCCAGTTCACCTACTTCCAGCAGGTCGGCGGTATCGAGTGCGACCCCGTGTGCGCCGAAATCACCTACGGTCCCGAACGGCTCGCGATGCTCTTGCAAAAGAAAAACAGCGTCTGGGAACTGGAGTGGAGCCGCGGCATCTCCTACGCCGATGTGGACTACCAAGCCGAACTGGAGCATAACTACTACAACTTCGAGCATGCCGACACCGAGATGCTCTTCAAACTGTTCGAGATGTACGAGGCGGAGAGCGCACGGATTGCCGAACTGGGCTATGTGCATCCCGCGTTTGACCTCGCACTGAAGTGTTCGCATATCTTCAATCTGCTCGATGCGCGGGGCAGTATCTCGGTCACGGAGCGGGCGAGTTATATTCAGCGCATTCGCGCCCTCTCACGGGCGTGCTGTCTCAAGCACCTCGAAAAGCGCGAGGCGGAGGGCTTCCCGCTGCTGCAAAAAGAGTGGCGCGTCGGACTGAAGGGGAAGTAGGCATCCCCCGAATCGAGGTATAATAGCCTTGTGAACGGAGAGACGCTTATGCGACGCATCGGATTTGGTCTGTGCAGCGCGCTGCCGCTGTGAACAGCGACCGCCTCGTGGACGATGCCGACCTGCAGGAACGGTTGAAAGCGGATGGAGGGGTCGGAACTTCGAGGTTCCGACCCCCATTGGTATCGAAATTGGGCTATAATAGGGTAGGTGAGCGCACGATGGAGCCGTATTGTGAGTATTTATCGGCAGACGAATTGGTGTTGCGGGCGCAGCAGGGGGACGAGCGCGCGGCGGAACAGGTGCTGACGCTGTTCCGTCCGCTAGCGCAGAGCGTGGCGGGACGGTTCTTTGTGCCCAGTTATGAGCCTGAAGATATGTGCCAAATTGCGCTGATGGGGCTGTGGCGCGCGGTGCTGTGTTTTGACCCGCAGCGCAAGGCGGGCTTCGCGGCGTTCGCGCGGGTGTGCATTCGACGGCAGATTCTCTCGGAACTGAAGCGGGCGCAACGGTGGGCAGTGCCTGCAGTCAGCCTGTCGGACGAAGCGGATGGACAAGCGTGGCTGGAGCAGTTGCCTGACCCGCGCCAGAACCTCTACGAGCAGCTCAGCGAGCGCGAGACGGCGCAACGGCAGCGGGAGTTCCTCACGACGCAGCTCAGCCCGCTGGAGACGCAGGTGGTCGCCTTGTACCAGCAGCAGCTGACCTATCGCGAGATTGCCGAGCGGCTGGGCTGCTCGCCGAAAGCGGTGGACAACGCGCTGGCGCGCATCAAGCGCAAGGCGCGTCGGCGCAGCCGCGAGTGTCGCTGAACCGAGCCTATCCCCGAACCGCCCACACGACGCGCATCGCGCCTGTGTAGTCGCGCTCAATGCGGGGCTGGGCGAAGCCCCACACAGGCAGCTGCTCGGCTAATAGCGGCGCAAGGCGCGGGCTGGTCTCAAACGCGAGCAAGCCGCCTGAACGCAACGCCCAACGCGCGCCCTGTGCAATCCGACGATACGGGCGCATCGGGTCGTCCGCAGGAACCAGCAGCGCGCCTTTTGGCTCGTAGCGCGTGATTTCGGGCTGAAGCGCGTCCCACTCGTCGGGCAGCACATACGGCGGGTTGCTGAGCACCGCGTCCACCGCGCCTGTGCGTAGCCCGCGCAGCCAGTCGCCTTGCACCAACATCAGGCGCGACTGTAGCCCCAGCGCGCGGCGGTTCGCCTGCGCCAAGCGCAGCGCACGCCGACTGCGGTCAGTCCCAAGCCCACGCCAGTGCGGGGCGTGCGTCAGGCACGCCAGCGCAACGGCGCCCGTGCCTGTGCCTGCATCTACGAGGATTGGTGAGCAAGAGACCCCCCCCTTCAGGTTCCCCCTGCGGGCAGGGGGAACCGAGTCGGGTCGGTTCCCCTCGCGAAGCGGGGGGAACCTTACGGAGGGGGGTAGGCTACCTGCCCACCCCAGAAACACCTCCACCAGCAGTTCCGTTTCGGGTCGGGGGATGAGCGCGCCGCGCCCGACGATAAGCTCCAGCCCGTAGAACCACGCGCGGCGCGTGAGGTACGCCAGCGGCTCGCGCGCGGCGCGACGGCGCGCCCAACACTCCAGTCGCTGCACCTGCCGCGCCGACAAACGCGCGTCGGGGTGGGCGATTAGCCGCGCACGCTCCCAGCCCAAGCACGCTGCAATCAACGCCTGCGCCTCCCGAAGCGGCTCGGATAGCCCCGCCGCCTGCAACCGCGCCCCTACCCGTGCAATCGCCTCGCGAACGGTCATCGGCGCGGTATAATACCTCCGCTTCGGCAAACGAGTTCGCGGCGGCTGAATGTACGGGAAGTCGGTGCAAATCCGACGCTGACGCGCAGCGGTGACTGGGGACGAACGCGACGATATGCCACTGGCTTCGGCTGGGAAGGCGTCGCCAGTAGAACGATCCAGAAGCCCGAAGACCGGTTCAGCCGTGTCTCGCTCGTTTCGCCTCGCGGGTTGGGCGAAAGAGCGCGCGTAAGCACTCGCCTGCGGCTGGACGCCTCCAGCGGCGGGCGCTGCTACGCAAGCCTTCGTCCCGACCACAGAGCGCAACGCCTATGTGGAGGGATGAACCGATGCGATACACACACCAAACGCGCCGCAACAGCGGCTTCACGCTGATTGAACTGCTGGTCGTGATTGCGATCATCGCCATTCTGGCGGCGATCTTGTTCCCCGTGTTTGCTCAGGCGCGCGAAAAAGCGCGTCAGACCTCGTGTTTGAGCAACCTGCGCCAAATCGGAACCGCAGGCTTGATGTACGCCCAAGACTACGACGAGCGGCTGTTCCCCATCGCCTACGACGACTGGTCGCACTACTGGTGGGGCTATGTGGATCGCCAGAACCAGCGACTGGACACGCAGCGCAGTTTCCTGTATCCGTACATGCGCAACGCGGAGATTCAGGCGTGTCCCTCGTTCCGCGAGAGTCGCGCCTACCAGTACGGGTTGCTGGGCTATGGCTACAACTATGTGTACCTCAGCCCGATGCAGCCGCCGACCTACACGCCGATAGCGGTCGCGCTGGCGCAAATCAATAGCCCTGCCGAGACCGCATGGCTGGCAGATTCGGCGCAGTGGCGCACTTGGGGCGCAGGCGCGCCCGCCTTCGAGGGCACAGGCTTCCTCGAACCGCCCTCCTACAACAATCCGACCTTCCACGGGCGGCACAACAGCATGGGGAATGTGCTGTGGTGCGATGGACACGCGAAGGCGTTCAAGCCCGTCCTGCGCACGGAGGCGACCTACGAACCGCACCGTCGCTATAATCTGGGCAACATCGATCGCGACGGCAACCCCCAGACCGACGAGCTGATGGACTTGGAGTAGGGCAGCGTCTACTTGTGGAGTGCGGACGCCAGCGCAATCGCCTGCTCGATGGGGCTCAGCATGACCTGTCCCTTGTCGGGCAGGCGATTGGCTTCACTCAGCACGACGACCCCTGCGCGTCGAGCGTGCGCTTCGGGCAGCAGCGTCTGCAGCCGTTCCGCCTCGTCGGGCAGCAGGGCGACCTCGAAGGCGTCGCGGGTGCGCCAGAGCGCGAGAATCGCCAACGGCGCGCCATACGCCGCCAGCCCGATTGCGCCGATTTGCCCCTCCTGACGCGCCAGTTCCAACGCCTCCAGCGCACCGCTCAGTTGCATTTCGTTTGGCGTCTCGTGCAGGCTTAGGAAGTAGTAGTCGATGTGCGTGCGTCCGACGGCGCAGAGCGTCTCGATGATGTGCGACTGCAGGAGGTTCGCCGCGATGCGGGCGTCGGGGGCGTGCAGCAGCAGGTTCGTCGGCGTCGCGACAGCGATTTGGAGCCGATTCGCCCGCTCGCGCAGGAACCGCCCCCATAGGGCGGGCGCAGGCGAGATGTCGAGCGTCTCAATCGGCGAGGCGAGCAGCGCGTCCATCAAGCGTTCGGCGCGCGCCTCCGCCGAGCCGTCGCCCGTGAGATGCCCCCGCGCCCACACGGGGAACACATACCGATTCGTGCGTCCCAACAACACTTGGCTCATGGTTGGATTCGCGCCAGTGCCTGAGTGTACCCTGCGTAGGCGAGCGGTTGTGCAGGGTCGTAGTCGCCGCCGAGCGTCTGCAGCAGTTGCAGGGCGCGTTCCCGCCAGCGCGTATCGCCAGAGGCTTCGGCGTACTCGTACATCGCCAGCGCGAGCAGCGCGTTGTCGGCGGGCAGGTCAGCGTCGTCGCTGCCGACGCGCACAGGCACGACCTTGAAGTTGCCCCACTGCTTGCTCTGCGAGGCGTCGTAGAAGCCGCCTGTCGGGTCGGCGTAGTCGCGCCAGACGCGCTGCAGCAGTTGCTCGGCGAGTTGCAACGCGCGCGGGTTGGGTTGCAGGCGATGCACGCGGACGGCGGCGCGGGCGACCAGCGCGAGGTCAGGCATCCAGTCGCTGTTTGTGCGCGTCGCGCTGCGGTACAGGTCGCCGCGCAGGGTGCGCATCGCGCGCAGCGTCTCCAGCACGCGCGGGGCGGTCTGACGCGCCCAGTGCGCCTGCGGGTCGAGCGTCCCGAAGGTCTCAGCGTAGTCGGCCAGCGCGAGGATGGCATAGGCGTTCGCGTCCGCGAACAGCGTCGGGTCGGTTTGGGGCAGCCCTTTGCCCTGCGCGATGGCGATGCGCAGTTTCGGCGGGGCGAGCGCGGCAACAAAGCCCGCAGGTCGCTCGCGATAGAACTGCGTGCGCAGCCCGTCCGCCAGTTCGTGCGCAACGCTGCCAAGTTCGGGGTCAAGGCGCGCGGCGCGGCTATAGAGGCTTAGCAGGCGGGCATGCTCAATCAGACGCGCCCCGCCCGTCGGCTTGCCTTCAGGGTCAATCCCGTCGCGGAGCGCAGCGACGGTCTTGCGCTCGGCGTCCCAGTAGGGGCTGTCGCGCAGGGCGCGTAGTCGGGCAAACAGCGTCTCCTGCGCTGTGATGTCGCCGCGCTCCGCCAGCGCCAGCAGCGTCTCCAAGTGGGCAAGGTGGAACTGTGGCGGCGTATCGGTCGGCTCGGTCGGCAGCTGGGGCAGCGCGGTCAGGAACGCTTCCGTCGCGTCCGAAACGGTCGCCGCGCGCGCCGAACGCGCCCAGCGGGCGTCCCATGCCTTACCGAGCTGCTCCGCCATCTGCTGCACCTGCGCAGGGCGCGTGCGGTACATCTGGCTCAGCTCCTCCAAGTGGCGCATCAGCTCGGCGCGGGTGTCGGGCGCAACGGCGCGGATCGGCTTGCCGTCGGGCGTGAACCACGCGACGATGGGATAGCGGTCGGGCGCGCCCATCAGCTGCGCCAACTGCCGCAAGTATCGCGCCCGCTTGGGCATCGCGTCCGCGTCAATCTTGACGGCGACGAACTCGCGGTTAATCAAGTCCGCCACGCCCGAATCGGAGAACGCCTCGCTGCCCAACCGCTGGCATCGCCCTGACCAGTACGCGCCCAGCTCCATCAGCACCAAGCGGTCGCGCTGCTGAGCGCGTCGGAAGGCATCCTCGCTGCACGGCAGCCAGTTTACCAGTTGGTACTGCCCGCTGCGCAGGTAGGTTTCGGAGCAGTTTTGGAGGGCGTTCGGGTGCTGCGCGCGCTCCAGCCCGCGCAGATTGATGCCCAGCCACGCCAGCAGCACCATCAGCATGCACACGCCGCTGAGAACCGCGAAGCGCGGCGCGTACCGCTCTACCGTCGCGCGATACTCAGGCGTTAGCCCGCTCACAGCCGTAGTATACCGTCAGTGGTCGTGCCCACAGCGAATGGTGACTTGCACAGGCTGTTCGTCAACAGGCGGCGGCGCAACGCGCGTGCGCCCGATAAAGTAGTTGCAGTACGCGGTCTTCACAGTGTTCAGGTCGCTCGGCGTGATTTGCAGGGGCACATTCGACACGAAGTTCGGGTACATCATATCGTCGGGGTTCTGGCTGTGTCCGCCGATGCCAATCGCGTGTCCGAACTCGTGCGCAGCGACGCTGCGGATGTCGATCGGATTGTTGCCCTGCACGCCGATTTCCACCTTCGCGCTAATCAATCGCCCGCTGCTGGGATAGTAGGTATAGGTCGTCAGCCCGTTGCGCGTGTTGTGTTTGAACACGACCCGTATCTGCGCACCGTCGGGCGCGTTGACCTCGCGGTAGCGCACTACACCGCCCGTCGCCTCCACCCACTGGTCGAAGCCCTGCCGCGCGAGCGTGCGGTAGTAGTCTGAGTAGTTCGCGTCGCGCTCGAAGTAGACCGTCACAGGGAACCGCTCCCAATACAGCAGTCGCTCCAGCAGCGGCACATAGTTGGGCGTGAAGGTATCCGCCGAGCAGACGCGCTGCTCGCCCGAAGTTGCGCCGCCGCCCCCGCACCCTGCAAGCGACGACACACCCAACGCAACGACCACCCCAAGCATCAGCCTTCGATTCATAGTCACTCTCCGCTTTTCGCTTGGGCGTTTCGGGTTTTACGAGGCAACGACCTCCTCCTGCAGGTTTCCCCCTGCGGGCAGGGGGAAACCTACCCATCGGCTCGCGCCCCGCATGGTATAATTTACCCCGATTTTGGAGGCGATAACCGATGAAGACAGGCATCCACCCGAAATATGTCGTCGCGACGGTGCGCTGCGCGTGCGGCAACAGCTTTGAGACGCTCTCCACCAAAGAGGAGATTCGCGTCGAGGTGTGCGCGGCGTGCCATCCCGTGTTCACGGGCGAGGGCAGCAGCCGCCGCGTGGTCGACACCGAAGGGCGCGTGGAGCGCTTCAAGCGCAAGTACCAAAACTACGGCAACCGCTAATGAGCGCACAACGACCCGCGTACTGGCGTTATGGGGGGCAGGCGGTCATCGAGGGCGTGATGATGCGCAGCCCCCGCTATTTCGCCGTCGCCTGCCGCAAGCCCGACGGCGGGATGATTGTGCATGCCGAACCCATCGAGAAGACCCTCCTCGGCAAGTTGCAGTTCCTGAACCGCCCGCTGCTGCGCGGGATTTTTATGCTCATCGACTCGCTCGCGCTGGGCATCAAGTCGCTTCACTTCTCCAGCCAGGTACAGATTCAGCACGACCCCGACATCAAGCCGATGTCCAAGCCCGTGCAGGATATTGCAATTGGCACGTCCGCGCTGGGCGGGTTCGCTATCGGGATGTTTCTGTTTTTCGTGTTGCCGACGCTGCTGACCGATTGGCTCGCGCGCGAGGGCTGGGGCGCCATCGCACGCAACATGGTCGACGGCGGGCTGCGAATCGCGATTTTCCTGCTCTATGTGGGGCTGATTGGGCTGATGCCCGACATTCGGCGCGTGTTTCAGTATCACGGCGCGGAGCATAAAGCCATCAACGCGCTGGAGGAGGAGGGCGTCGTGTCGGTGGAGGCGGCGCGCCGTCAAACGCGCCTGCACCCGCGCTGCGGCACCAGCTTCGTGCTGCTGGTGCTAATTCTGAGCATCTTCGTGTTCGCGTTTCTGGGGCGACCGCCTGCGTATATTCGGATTCCGATGCATCTCGCGCTGCTGCCCGTGATTGCCAGCGTCACCTACGAGATTATTCGGCTGGCGGGGATGTTCAAAAGCGGCTTTCTGGCGCGGGTGCTGCTGGCGCCGGGGCTGTGGACGCAGTACCTAACCACGCGCGAGCCGACCGACGACCAAATCGAAGTCGCCGTCGCTGCCCTGCAGAAAGTGCGCGCGCTGGAAGAGGGTACACTAACGGCGGAGGAACCCGCCGATGAACCCACCGAAGCCGCGAGTGCTGGTTAGCTTTATTGGGAAGGGGCAATCAGGCGGCTCGTCCAGCGGCTACAGGACAACGCAGTATACCTTCCCAGACGGGTGGCAAAGCCCGCCAATCTCGGTCTTTGGGCTTGCACTGCTGACCTACTACGAAGCGCACCTGCGTAGATCCATTGATAAGTGGCTGGTGCTGGGCAGCCCGCAGTCGAACTGGGACGCGCTGCTGGAAGCAGTTCCCGAAGACCAACGGGACAGCGCCCTGAATCAGGTTTACGAAAAAATTCGCGACGCCGTGAAAGCGGAGGAGCAATCACCCTGCGCCACGGGCATCGGGCAACTGACCCAGCCGCTGCTGGATGAGTGGGGCGACGCGCTCTCGGAGCGTTTGCGCCCGATGGTGGTCAAGTGCCAGCTGGTGGGCTGGTGCGAAGCGCCGACCTCGCAGCTGCAGATGTGGCGCGTACTGAGCCAAGAGGTTCTCGAAGGCAGTGAGCTGGTGCTGGACACCACGCACGGCTTCCGCCACCAGCCGATGTTGCTCGCGCCGATGGTGGTGCTGCTGGGCATGCTGAAAAACCTCTCAGGCGTCGAACTCTACTACGGCGCGTTGGACATGGATAAGCGCGTGCTAAAGTTAGACCTGTTCCCTGAGCTGCTGGAATACATCCAAATACGACGGGCGTTCTCAAGACTCTTCGCAGTGTGCGCAACACGATTGTCCACGCAAGCCAGCCGCCTGACGGGGCAACACAAAAGGCGTTAGAGTCGGATGAGGAGCTTCAAGCGTTCTACAAGAAAGCGAGCCAGACAGTGAGGAACTTCATGAGCAGTCAGAGCGAGTCATAGCGTTCACACTGCAACTTCAGCGTCCCAACTTGCAGGAACCTCCCCCACGCGCGCGAACCTATAGGCGGGTGAGTTGCATGCGCTACCAGAGAGTGATTTGGGCGTTGGTGGGTCTGTTTGCGTTTGGGGTTGCGCTGGTGCTGGTGATGACCCGCGCGGCGCGTCGGGAGCCGCCGCATGTGCCGAACCTCGTGCGCGAGTCGCTGGGGCAGTTCCCCACGCCGCCAGGCGCACGCGAGGTCGTCGCGGCGTTCCCCGTAGACCTGGACGACGACGGCAACCACGAGGTGGTCGCCGTGCGCCAACGGCTCAGCACACGGCAGGGCGACGCCGCGCTTTGGAGCGACCTGCACGGCAAGTTCGAGACGCTGCCAATCGCGGTGTTTTGTGAATATACCTACACGCCTTTCCCTGCCTACGAAAGCAAACGCCCCACGCAACCCATCCTGCAGCGCGAGGTGATGGGCTGGGACGCGACCACCCAACGCCTGACGCGCCTGCGCCGCGAAGGGAACGCCTTCGCTCTAACAGCGATAGGTGATGTGCGCACCGAGCGGTTTCCAATTGCCACGGTATTCGATGCAGACGGCGACGGCGTGCCTGAAACGCTGCTGGTACACCTTGCCCCGCGCCCGACGGCGTTCCGTCTAACCCCAGAGGGGCGCTGGCAACCGTTGGCAGAGCCTGTACCTGATCCAAGTTCAGTAATTGCGCAGTTGCAAGACCAAGTCTCTCTAAAACACCGCCAACCATCAGGACAGTTGCAGATTAGCACGCCTGCTGTGTTTCTGTACCAGCCTCCGCGCCCGACTGTGCCGCTGCCCGACGGCGACGGGGACGGCAAACCCGAACAGTTCGATGTGCTGCAGCGCACAATACGCCTCTCCCGCGGCAAGCAGATACCGTTCCCGCATCCGTTCACAGCAGGCGAGCAGTGGCTCGTCGCCGAGCTGGACGGCGCTGCCCCGCAGGAAATCATCTACGCCCGACAGAGCGGAACCCCAGCGAACACCCTGTTCGAAATTACAGTGTACCACCTCAAAGACGGGAAACTGCATACAATCCTCACGCATAGCCTTCCGAAGGAATACTACCTTGCGCTGGAGGCAATGGATGTGGACGGCGACGGGCGCGACGAACTCATCACGAACACTGTCGAGTCGGGCAACCGTGCGCGCTGGACAGTCTGGCGCTACGCCAACGGCGCGCTGGTGGAGCAATCGGGCGAGCATCGCACAGACCTAAGTCGCCTCGCGGACGCAGAGTGGCTGATGCGCGGCAAGCGCACCCTCGCAGCGAACACAACCCATGAGCTGCGCCGAGGGTATCGCGTCGGCGGGTCTGATACCGAAGCCCCCGCAACGCTTCTCTCGGAAGCGCCGTCCATACTGCAGACGGCGACCGTGCTGGCAGGAATCCCCGACGGCGACGCGGCGGCTGACCCCGCGCGATGGGCAGTCCTCGCCCTCGATGGGCGCGTCGTCTGGTTCGGCGACTACGACTCGGACGGCAGCGAGGAGTATGTGCTCAGCCACGCCGCGGGCGGGGGCGTCGCGCAGTTCCGCGACGGGCAGTGGCGGTACACGCCGCTGCTGACGGGCGAGCCGATTGTGGCGGCGTTTCCCGCGCGGCGCAACGGGCAGCCAACGCTGATCATCATCTACCGCAACGGCGCCATTGAAGCCATACGCCTCGCAAGATAAACCGCCAAATCCCGACCCAAATCGCCGATTCTGCGCCCAAACCCTTGAAACTTTTGCAGGGCGCATGGAGTATAATTGGCTATCACACGCTCAGGGGGTATAGTATGACCAATACTGCTGTCAAGGAAAAAGTTCGGGTGAACGACACGGAGTTCGAGATTACCCTCAAGCCCGTTCTGCCGCAGACGGAGAACGACCCGATGGTTCTCGATCAGCCGTTGCCGACGCCCGACGAGGTGCTGGAGCGCGTGCCCTCCATCGAGCGGCTGCCGCGCTGGGAAGACGGCGCACGCTAACCGATGAACGCGCGGCTACAGCGCATCATGACGGAAGTCGCGCTGGCTGCCGTCCGCTACTCCGCGACGCGCAGCGCCCACTACGACGACGAGGCGGGGAGCTGGGTCATCATCAAGGACTTCCCACTGCCAGCGGGATACAACTACACGCACACCGATGTGCTGATCCTGCTGCCTGGCAACTACCCGCAGACGCCGCCCGACTGGTTCTATGTGGATGCGGAACTGCTGCTCGAAAACGGCGACGAGCCTGACCATGTGTTCTATGACGACCTCAGCTTCGACCCGAACGAGGAGTGGTTCGAGGACGCCCCGCCGCAGATGCGCGGCTGGACGGGCTGCTGCCTGCACATCTACGACTGGCAGCCCGCCGCTGACCCGCTGCAGGGGCACTCGCTGCTAAGTGTGTGCGAACTCATCAAGGAGGCGTTCGAGCGGTGGAAGTGAACCCGAACCATGCGCCAACGACCGTGACGCTGGACTACTCGCCGATGACGGGCGAGGTGCGCTTCCCGCAGGCAGTCTGGGAGCAGCTGCGGGCGACGCTGCTGGCGGATCTTAGCCGCGAGACGAAGTGCTTCGTGCTGTGCCGCACGCTGGAGAGCAGCGGGCGCGTGGTGTTTCTGGCGCGGGAGGTCGTGCCCGTGCCCGACGAGGCGTATGCGCAGCGTTCAGCAAGCCTCGTGGAGACGCGCCCTGAGTTCGTGCACGCGCTGCTGGTACGCTGCGCCCGCGAGGGCTACGCGCTACTGGACGCGCACACGCACCCGTGGACGACGCTGCCGCGCTTTTCGGGCGTCGACGACCGCAGCGACCTGCAGAAGTTCCAGACCACGCAGTCGATGTCGCCCCCGTTTCGGCACGGCAGCCTCGTGTTTGGCTGCGATATGAGCTTCGAGGGTCGCTTCTGGGACTACACGCGCGAGGCGATGGCGACCATCACGCGCCTGCAGGTGCTGGAGACGCCCCCGCGCACGCTGTACGGCACAGACTGCCAGCCCCCCGACTGGACGCGCACGGCGCTGGCGGTGTACGACCGTCAGGTACGCGCGTTCGGGCTGGAGGGTCAGGCGATGCTCAGCCATCTGCGCGTGGCGGTGGTCGGCGCGGGCGGGCTCGGCTCGCAAATCGCCAACGCGCTCGCGCTACTCGGCGTCGGACACCTGCTGCTGATTGACCCCGACCGACTGGAGCTGAGCAACCTGAACCGTGTGGTGGGCGCGAGTTATGCGCAGGCGTTGCGCGGCTGGCGCAAGGCGCGCGCGTTGGCGCAGCGGCTTAACCGTGCGCGCCCGCCTGGGCGTCGCACCGTTGCCCCGCTGCCGCTGGATGTGCGCACACGCGAGGCGCTGGCGCACCTGCTCAGCTGCGACCTCATCGTCGGCGCAGTGGACAGCGCGGTCGCACGCCAGTACCTCAACACCGTCGCGATGTGCGCGCTGATCCCCTACCTCGATGCGGGCGTCGGCGTCCGCAGCGAGAACGGACGCCTCGCGCAAGGCGGCGGACAGGTGCAGGTCATCATCCCTGGCGCGACCGCGTGCCTCGCCTGCACCGAGCGCGGCATCCGCCAAAGCGTCGAAGAACAACTCACGCCCCACCAGCGCGAACTCTCCATTCGCGGGGGCTACATTCAGGGCGAAGCGATACCCAACCCGCAGGTGGTGTTCCTCAACGGCGTCGTCGGGAACCTGCTGGTGTGGGAGCTGGTAAAATTAGTGACGCACTGCGCGCCCGTGCAGCCGTATGTGTATTACGACCTGCCGGGGCAGCATGTGTTTCCCGCGCGCGCCGAGCGCAACCCGAACTGTCTGCTCTGCGCGGCGCACCCCGACAGCCTGCTGGGGCAGGGGCTGTACGGGCTGATGGGCTACCTTGCGCCCCGACGCGCCCCGAAAAGCAAACCCATCCCGACACCACGAGGGGGATAACCGATGGCGAAACCGATTCCGTTCAATCGGCGATGGCTGCAGAATCAGCAGGCGCGCGCAGAGGCGGCGGCTGACCCCGCTGCTGCAGCACCGCCCGTCGTCCGAGAGCAGGCACAGCGACTGCAGGCAATCATTTGCGCCGCGCTGAATGTCCCCGAACCCGACGACGAGGTAGACCCCATCGAGCTCGTGCGGGCGTATCTCCAAGAGCTGCCGCGCGAGGCAGACGCCGTTCTCTACGCGCGGTTCGAGAGCCAGTGCCCCGGCTGCGGCGAGCCAATCCAAGTCGGCGACCCCATCGTGCGCCACCCGCAGTGGGGACGGTATGTGCATGCCCACTGCCGCAACCGCCAGCAACGCGCCGCGGTCGCCTACACCATCGTCGCACGCTACCCTGGCATTTGTCGACACTGCGGGCAGCCCGTCCACCCCGGCGAGCGCATCACACAAGTTCCCCGACTGGGCTGGGTTCACGAGCCGTGCGCCCAGCAGCGTCAGCGCGACTCGTAGCGCCCGTGCAGGAACCGTCGGCGGCGGCTCGAATATCGCCTCGTGTTCGAAGCGCAGCTGATTTTCCCGCTCAACGGCTGGCACAATCACGCCTCCAGCCTCGTGGAGTGCCCCAACGGCGACCTGCTGGCGTGCTGGTTCAGCGGTTCAGGCGAGCGCACGGCGGACGATGTGCAGATTCTGGGCGCACGCCGACGCAGTGGCTCCTCATCGGCAACGACACCGAGCAGGGACGCCACCAACTCGCCGTCTGGCTCTCGGACGACGAGGGGCGCACTTGGCGCATCGCTCGCCACTTGGAGCGCGACGCCGAGGGACGCGGACGCTACGCCTACCCGTGCGCGATTCAGGCGCGCGACGGGACGATTCATGTGACCTACAGCTACGCGCTGGAACGGGACGACCTGCCCCGCGACGAGCAGGGCAGACCCAAGCGCAGCGCGATCAAGTGGGCGCGCTTCGATCGCGAGTGGTTGCTTCAGGGCGACTCATCGGGTATCCTATAGGGCGATGCATGCGACGCTGCCGCCGCCTGTGGACGCGCCTGCAGGGGCGAGGCTGCTGTACCGAAGCGAGAACGCGCTGGTCTACGAGCGACGCTTCTACTCGGACGACCCGCTCGCCGCGCAGGAGTTCGAAAGCGACACGGACTGGGCGGAGTTCGTGCTGAGTCTGCGCCCGCCCGACGCGGAGCATCTGGTCTGCCCGCGCACGCTGCGCAGCGATGTGCGCTACCTGCATCACCATCTGGTGGCGCGCCTGTCGCCTGAGTGCCTGCGCCGCTGGCTCGCGCCCGACGGCGCGCGCGTGCTGCCTGAGCTGCAGCCGTTCGTGCGCGGCGACGCCCCGTTCCCGCGCACGCTCTACCTGCTGGTGGACAACCCGCTGCTGCACGGCGTGGTCGAGGCGCTGCTGATGCCCCCGCCCGTCGGCAGCCTGCGCCTGTTCTACGAGGGCAAGTTGCGCGAGCTGGTCGCCTTTTTGTGCTTCGCGGAGCCAGAGGTGGTCGCTGCCCAAGACGACGCCCGCCTGCGCGACGCGCTGGAGTACCTGCAGCAGCACCTGAGCGACCCGCACGCGCTACAGAAGGTCTCCGAACGACTCTGTGTCAGCCCGCGCCAGTGTCAGCGGCTGTTCCGCGTCGCGATGGGCTGCTCGCCGTCGGAGTACCTGACCGAGTTGCGCATGCGCCGCGCGGCGACGCTGCTGGTCAGCACGAACCTGTCGGTCTCCGAAATCGCGCTGGAGGTGGGCTACCTGAGCCTAAGCCACTTCTCGCGCGTGTTCCGCGAGCGGTTCGGCAAGACGCCCCGCGCCTTCCGCGCCGCGCCCAGCCTAAGCGTCGAGGAGCTGTCGCTGAAGTGAACATAGCCACAGTACCTGCAAAATACGCGCCTGTCCTGGGAAACAATAGAGGTTGAGGTACAATAAATTGCCCTTTTGGTAGGGCTATCGAATGGAGGTACGAGCATGGGTGCTTCTCGAGCCGTGTTGGTTGAAACATCCGCATCGCAATGCTGGACGCTCAGAAACACAGCGATTTACTGGCAGTGGCGCAGCGTGTTGCTACTTGCTCTACTGTGGGTGTTGCCGATAGCCCAGCCTGCCCACGCGCAAGGACGCCCAGAGATTGTCTGGATGAGGGGGGGGCACCGCTGGGGCATCACCCAAGTCGCGTTTTCTCCCGATGGGCAAATGATTGTGTCTGTAGCCAACCCAGAGGGCACTGTGAAATTGTGGCGCGTGTCGGACGGAACGCTTGTGCGCACTCTGAAAAGACAAACCGTTGCACGAAGTGTAGCGTTTTCACCCGATGGGAGCCTTATTGTGTCGGGGAACGCCGACGGCACGGTTGATCTGTGGCGAGTTTCGGATGGCTCGCTCGTGCGCACCTTTAGCGGATACACCTCTATCGTCAGATGTGTAGCATTTGCCCCTGACGGCGCTCTTGTCGCGGCTGGAAGTGAAGACCATACGATTAGGCTCTGGCGCGTGTCAGATGGCGCGCTCGTGCATACGCTCACAGGGCACACACGCCATGTGTCGGCTGTGGCGTTTTCACCCGATGGGCAACTGCTTGCCTCCGCAGGCTGGTTTGGTGATAACACCATCAGGCTGTGGCGTGTGTCCGACGGCGCGCTCGTGCGCACGCTCAACGAACTTGCCCACAGCGTAGCCTTTTCACCTGATGGCAGCGTACTGGCTTCTGGGGGCTACGATAGGAGTGTCAAGCTCTGGCGCGTGTCGGACGGCACGCTCGTGCGCACGCTTGAGGGAAACACAGACTCCATACATAGCGTCGCGTTCTCGCCCGACGGAAGTATCGTTGCATCAGGTGGCTACGATCGCACCATCAGGCTCTGGCGTGTGTCGGATGGAACACTCCTGCGCACCCTCACAGGACATACACACTGGGTCAGAAGCGTTGCGTTCTCTCCCGACGGGCGTCTAATTGTGTCTGGCAGTGAGGATAGCGTGATTAATCTTTGGCGCGTCTCCGATGGCGTGCTGGCGCGCACGGTGACGGGGCACACCTCATGGGTGAGGGGGGTCACATTTGCACCCGACGGGAGGCTACTTGCGTCTGGGGGCGACGATCAAACGGTCAGGCTCTGGCGCGTGTCGGATGGAATGCCTGTGCTTACCCTCCGCGAACACACCTCTTGGGTCACAGGCGTTGCCTTCTCGCCCAATGGAGAGCTGCTCGCCTCATGTGATGACAGTGGAAGGATTATTTTCACGCGCGTGTCAGATGGCTCGCGCGTGCGCACTCTTTCAGCACACTCTTCTTGGGTTGGAGGCGTCTGTTTTTCTCCTGACGGAAACCGACTTGTCTCAGGCGGCGGCGACGCTCTTGTCAAGTTATGGAGTGTCTCGGATGGAACCATGTTGCGCACGCTTAGAGGACACACAGACGGCGTCAGAAGCGTCGCGTTTTCTCCTGACGGGAACCTGATTGCCTCAGGCAGCATGGACTCTACTATCCGAGTATGGCGCGCTTCCGACGGGGCTCTGGTGCGTGTCTTTACGGGGCACACAAGCGGGGTGTTTACCGTCGCCTTTTCCCCCGACGGAAGCTTGGTCGCGTCGGGCGGCAGCGACGGAACTGTCCGACTCTGGCGCGTATCGGACGGTAGACTTGCGAGCACGCTCGTCGGGCATACATCGTGGGTCAATAGCGTTGCGTTCTCACCCGATGGAACAGTGATTGCCTCGGCAAGCGGCAACGCGGAAATCAGACTATGGAGCGTCTCAAACGGCTCACTCATGCGAACTTACAACCAAGAAACCGTTTTTGGCGTCCCCTCGATACAGTTTTCTCCGAACAGTCGCTCTTTTGCCTACGGACGCGGCGATGCAACCATCGTCCTCGCACGCAATCCCTTCTGGCAGGTTGGTGATGTGAACGGCGACGGCTGTGTGGATAATTCTGATCTCCTGCGGGTGCTGCTGGCGTTCGGTCAGACGCTTGCGGAACTTGAAGATCTCAACAACGACGGCGTGGTGGACGATGCGGATTTGCTGATAGTACTGTTCAACTTTGGAACGGGGTGCTGAAACCACTTGCCATGCATGCAGTTGCACGCATTCGGGGGGCATAGGGCGCAGCGCCGTGTTGAAACCATATGTTGTTGACTGCGTGCTTCACCCCCCGCCCCAGAACCGCCTGTCGACGCTGCGGTACTGCACCGCTTCGGCGATGTGGGGCAGTTGAATCGCGTCCGAGCCTTCTAAGTCGGCGATGGTGCGTGCGATTTTGAGGATGCGGTCGTAGGCGCGTGCGCTCAACCCCAGCCGCTGCACCGCCATGCGCAGATACCCCCGCGCATCCTCCCCAATCGGGCAATGTTCCCGCGCGAGTTTCGAACTCATCTGCGCGTTGCACACAATTCCGTAGGGGCGCAGCCGTTGCAGTTGCCGCTCGCGGGCGCGCACCACGCGCTCGCGAATCGCCGCCGAACTCTCGCCCGCCTGCAAGGTCAGCAACTCGTCCTGCTTGAGGCGCGGCACTTCCAAGTGGATGTCGATGCGATCCAGCAGCGGTCCCGAAATGCGCTGCAGGTACTTGCGGATCATCGTCGGGCTGCACTGGCAGGTCTGGTGCGTGTCGCCGTAGAACCCGCACGGGCACGGGTTCATCGCCGCGACGAGCATGCAGCGCGCGGGGAACTGCACCGCCGCCTGCACGCGCGAGACCGACACGACGCCGTCTTCCAGCGGCTGGCGCATCGCCTCCAGCACATCGCGCTTGAACTCGGGCAGCTCGTCCAGAAACAGCACGCCGTTGTGCGCCAGCGAGATTTCGCCCGGACGCGGGATGCTGCCCCCGCCCACCAGCGCGGCGTAGGAGGTCGTATGGTGCGGCGAGCGGAACGGGCGCGTGGTCATCAGCCCCGTCTTGGGCGGCAGCAGCCCCGCCGCGCTATACAGCCGCGTCGTCTGCAACGCCTCCTCCAGCGTCATGGGCGGCAGAATCGTCGGCAGACGGCGCGCCAGCATCGTCTTGCCCGACCCTGGCGGACCAATCAGCAGCACATTATGCCCGCCCGCAGCGGCAATCTCCAGCGCGCGCTTGGCTTGCTCCTGCCCACGAATCTCCGCGAAGTCCACCTCGTACTCGGCGGGCTGGCGCAGCAGCGCGTCCACATCCACGCGCACGGGCGACTTGTGCGCGGGGTTAATCAGCAGCTGCACGGCGTCCAGCAGCGTCTCCACGCCGTACACCTCGACGCCGCCGACGACCGCCGCCTCCGCCGCGTTCGCTTGGGGCACAATCAGCCGCCGCTTGCCCGACTCGCGCGCGTGCATCGCTATCGACAGCACGCCGTTCACCGCGCGCACGCCGCCGTCCAGCGACAACTCGCCCACAATCAGCGTCCCCTCCAGCGCGTCTAACGGAACCTGCTCCGACACCGCCAGAATGCCAATCGCCATCGGCAGGTCGTAGGCGGGACCCTCTTTGCGCACATCGGCGGGCGCGAGGTTCACCGTGAGTTTGAGCAGCGGGAAATAGAGTCCCGAGTTGCGAATCGCCGTGCGCACGCGGTCGCGCGACTCCTGCACCGCTGTGTCGGGCAGCCCGACCAGCGTCCAAACGGGCGCGCCCTGCTGCAGGTCAATCTCAATCTGCACGGTGAAAGCGTCAATCCCGTGCAGCGCCGCGCTTTCGACACGAGCGAACATAGCCGCGCCCCGATTCGGCGAATCGGCGACGGTTCCTGCTACCAGACGCCCCACAGCGTTTTTCGAACAACGAGTCAAATTCCGCGCGGCTGGGGTATACTCTTGCACGAGGAGGCAAGTTATCGATGAAGATATTAGTTTCCGTGAAGCGTGTGCCTGACCCGTATGCGAAGATTAGCCCGAACGCATCGGGAACCGACATCAACCGCGACGGACTGCAGATGGCGGTCAACCCGTTCGATGAGATTGCGTTAGAGGAAGCGATACGCCTCAAGGAGGCGGGCAAGGCGACTGAAGTGGTCGCCGTGTCCATCGGCAGCGCCGAGGCGCAGGAGCAGTTGCGCACCGCGCTGGCAATGGGCGCAGACCGCGCGATCCTCGTGCAGACCAACGATCCCCTCGACGCGCCCAGCGTCGCCAAAATCCTCGCCGCCGTCTACCAGCGCGAGCAGCCGAACTTGATGCTGATGGGCAAGCAAGCCATCGATATGGACGAGAACCAAGTGGGGCAGATGCTGGCGGCGATGTTAGACCTGCCACAGGCGACCTTCGCGTCGAAAATCACGGTCGAGAACGGCACGGCGACTGTAGAGCGCGAGACGGACAACGGCATCGAGACCGTCCGAGTGCCGCTGCCCGCGATTATCACGGCGGACTTGCGCCTGAACGAGCCGCGCTATGTCGCCTTGACCGGCATCGTGCGCGCCCGCAGCAAGCCGCTGGAGACGCTGACCCCCGCCGATTTGGGCGTGCAGCCGCGTGCGCGCGTGCGCCTGACCCAAGTGGAAGCCCCACCTGCACGCAAGGCGGGCAAGCGCGTGAGCGATGTCCACGAACTGGTGCGCCTGCTGCGCGAGGAGGCGCGCGTCATCTAAGGAGGCAAAGCCATGAAGATTCTGGTGCTGGCAGAAACGGACGGCGGGCGCGTCTCGGAAAAGAGCCTGCCCGCGATTGCTTTCGCACAGCAGAAGTCGCCCGATGCGTTCACCATCTTGGCAATCGGCGACAACCTGCAGTGCATCGAGACGCTTACGGGCTACGGCGCGCAGGCGGTGCTGACCGTGAACCACCCTGCGCTGGCGAAGCCGCTGGCAGAGCGGTACGCGCCTGTAGTCGCCCACTACGCGCGACAACTCGGCGCGGACGCCATCGTCGCCACGACCACCACCTTCAGCCGCGATGTGCTGGCGCGCGTCGCAGGACTGCTGGACGCGCCGATGCTCAGCGACATCATCGCGCTGGAACAAACCGACGGCAAACTGGTCGCCAAACGCCCCATCTACTCGGCGAACCTCATCGGCACATTCGAAGTGGAGGGCAGCCCCGTTGTGATGACCGTGCGCGGACCCGCGTGGGGCAAACCTGAGCCGAAAGGCGCGGACTCGCCCGTGCAAACCGCTGAAGCCCCCGCCGACATCCCGACCCGTTCCGAGTGGGTGCGCCTGCAGGGTGGCGGCGGCGGACGACCTGACCTAACCCAAGCCCGCGTGGTCGTCTCTGGCGGACGCCCCCTCAAAGACCCAGAGACCTTCGAAAAATACATCGGCGGGCTGGCGGACGCGCTCGGCGGCGCGGTCGGCGCAACCCGCGCGGCTGTCGATGCGGGCATTGCGCCCAACGAACTCCAAGTGGGGCAAACGGGCAAGACCGTCGCGCCCGAACTCTACATCGCCGTCGCCGTCTCTGGCTCCGTGCAACACCTGGCGGGCATGAAGGACTCTAAGGTCATCGTCGCCATCAACACCGACCCTGAAGCGCCCATCTTTCAGGTAGCCGACTACGGGCTGGTGGCAGACCTCTACCAAGTAGTGCCCGAACTGACGGAACTGCTGAAAAACAATAAGGGACAATAATACCTATCGCGTGGGCAAAGTTTACGATAACCAGCAAGACTGAAGACCCCCTCCTTAAGGTTCCCCCTGCTCGCAGGGGGAACCGAATCCGTGCGCGGTTCCCCTCGCGAAGCGTGGGAACCTGCAGGAGCGGGGCGGACGCTACTTCACCTTGCAGGTGGAGACGCCGATGAGCTTGTAGAGGAAGCACTGCCCTACAAGCCCCGACAGCAGCAGCGGGACGCCAATCAGCCCCAGCCAGTTCTGGGCGTACACGCCCCAGCCGATAATCGCCGCGCCCAGCACAATCCGCAGCACGCGGTCAATACCGCCAACATTCGGTTGCATGGTGTTGCACCTCCTACGCTATTCTACGCAACTGCCACACGCATGGTTTCAGAAGCGGAACGGATCGGGTTCGTCGTCATCGTCGTCGAGCAAGCCGAGCGGTGCGTCTACAGGTGGCTGCGTGTCGTCGGGGAGCGCGCTCGACTCCACGCGGTGCGGGTGGATGACGGTGGGCAGGGCGCGTTCGAACGCGCGCAGCACCTCATCAGGCGCGGGTGGGTTGACCAGCACCTTGTGCATCGCGCCGATTACAGCGTCGCGGTTCGGCTTGCCGTTGCCGTTGCAGGTGCGGGCAATCAGGTCAGCGACGGCGTTGCGCTGCAACTTAGGGTTCAGCTGGCGCAGGTGCTGCCACACGGCGTCTTCGAGGGGCAGGTCGGGCGCGGGGGGGTAGGTTTTCAGACCGTCCTGCCCGCGCATGAGCGCAGGGCGCGGGAAGCGCACGAAAATCGGCTGGTTGAAGTACGGGTGGCGCACCAGCATCTCGCCAGGCGCAAGCGCGCCGAGCTTCTCTTTCGCCGCGTCGCCGAAAATCGCGTACCCCGGCTGCGCCAGCTCCTCCATCTCGATGCGCCCGTACAGCGCGGTTGAACAGTTGCCCACCACTTGGCGGTCAACCTGCGAGCGGAACTGCTGCGCCCCGAACAGCACCAGCCCCAGATACCGCCCGCGCGCGCAGATGTCGCGCAGCGTGCGCATCACATAGGTCTCGCGATTGGTGTTCGGCGCGTACTGGTTCAGCTCGTCCACCACCACGACCACCGAATCGACGCCTAAGTCGCGCTGTTCCATCCGCTCGCGCAGCTCGGCGATGATGCGCGTGAAAATCAAATCCTGCGCCTCCGCCGACATGTTCGCCACATCGATCACATACACCGTGCGGTCTTGGAACTCGCCCCACGGCAGATCGGAAGGCTTCTCGCACTCGCCGACCAGCCCCGCAAAGCGCGTCGTCAGGTTCACCAAGCGGTTCTGGATTTTGCGGATGGTCTCCACCGCGAAGCTGCGCCACTGTTTTTGGTTTTTCGCCTCCAGGTACTTCAGCACGAGTTCGAACCACTGTACGAGGTCGGTGAAGCTGCGCACCTTGAGCTGAGTGGGCAGGTTGCGCGCCTGCAGAATCTCCGCCTCTTCGCCCTCGAACTCGAACACCTCGGGGTCAATCACGCGCTGGCGCAAAAACTGCAAAAAGGCGTCCGCTTTGGCGTCCACATCGTCTTTGTTGAGCAGCACCTCCACATAGCGCATCACCTCTTTCATGCCCCACAGGAGTGGGCGCACATTGTGGCGCAGGTTGGGGTGCGTGCGTAAGGTGGCGAGGTTCATGCGGTCAGGCTTGTAGGGCGCGTAGTATTCCACATGCGGGAACGGCTTCGGCTGAATGCCCACCGCCTGGTAAACCTTCAGGTCGTGTTCGCTCAGGGTGTGCAGTGGCGCGTGGTCAATAAACAGCAGGTCGCCCCCTTTGACATTGAAGCACACAACCGCTACGCTTTTGTGCGCCTTCTGGAAGATGGCGGTCAGCAGGAACTGAATTGCGCTCGTTTTGGCGGCGAGTCCACTCGTGCCCGTGACATTCAGGTGTCCCGCTTCGGGTCCCAGCAGAAAGTCGGCATCCAGATAGATGGGCACGAGCGTTTCGCCGCTTTCGTAGACGCCGACAGGGAT
Organism: Synechococcus sp. RC10B2; assembly: GCF_047502635.1. Lineage (NCBI taxonomy): Bacteria > Bacillati > Cyanobacteriota > Cyanophyceae > Synechococcales > Synechococcaceae > Synechococcus > Synechococcus sp. RC10B2. The sequence goes on along the minus strand of NZ_JANSHO010000053.1, from coordinate 11,833 downwards.
GCGCCGCGCGGGGGGGATTTCATCGATGCGCAAGGCGTAATGCACATCGGCTTCGGTCGCCAGATAGACGGGCGCAATCGGGGGGGGCTGCACAGGCTGCTCAGGGTAGTGGCGCAACACTGCCGCGCGGTAGAGGCGGATCTCGGTGCGCACGGTGGGCATAGGCATGAGGGGGTTGCCGTCGAAGCCCAGGTAGTCCGCTAATGGGTTGGGCACATCGTTGTAGGTGTAGCCTTCGGTGATGACGCCCCATACTTTGCGTGCGCCTGCGTCTACCTTGACCAGCGCGCCGATGCCCAGCGAGGCGTCTTCGGTCGCCCAGAAGTGGAACTCGTAGGCGGTGTTGGGCTGCCGCTCGGTCGCCACCACGCGCCCGATGACCTGACGACTGGTCGGCGGCGCGCCGTTCGTCTGTACCGCTGCTAACGATTGGGTCTGCATGATGATCACCCGCTATATGTGGGATTATACCCGACGGATTCGCGGACGCAAGTGCATGGGAGTATATCCATACTTGCGCTGTCAGCAGTGGTATACTTTAATTATAACGGCGGGATCTATCGTGTGGGCGCTACGGCTTGCTGGGGCAGTGTATCTGGGGAGCGTGCTTTGGGCGCGTGGAGTGCCCGACACAGCATGGTGGGGGTTCGGCGCGTTCGTGTTGGGCGCGCTGGCGGTGAGCCTGTGGGAGCGTCGCGGGCGCACGCTTGCGGCAACGGGTGTAGCGTTGCTTGCAGATTACGCGCTGGTTGGGGGGCTGCTGTGGGTGGTGGGAGGCACGGCAATCGCCTATTGGCTGTTCGTGTTGCCGCTGGTGTACGCGCTGTATCGTTCGGGCGCGGCGGGCGCGTGGTTGGGCGGCGTGTTGGGCGGCGCAGCAGTGTACCTAACCGACTGGCTCCGCATAGGCGCGTTGCCTACCGATGCAACGACCCTGAGTTGGGTAGGCGGGCTGGCAGGGCTGGGCGGCGCGCTGGGCTGGCTCTGGCAACGGCGCATTCAGTCTGAGCAGTTGGCACTGCTGGACGAAGCGGCGCGCGCCGTCGAACAGAGCGAAGCCGCCGAACGGCGCGTGCGTGAGAGCTATCGCGAGCTGGCGCACCACTACCATCGGCTGGAGGAACACCTGACCGCCTTACAGGACACCGCTGAGTTGCTGCACGCGCTGCAGCAGGCGCGGGAGCCAGAATCGCTGTTGCACGCGCTGCTCGAACGGCTGCGGGCGCGGTTCGGCGCATCAGGCGCGGCAATCTACCTCACCGACGAAACGGGCGCGGTGGTGCAAGCCGCGTGCGCCACAGGCGCACTCGCCAAACTTGAGAAAACCGCGTTCACCACGCCCGTGCGCCCGTTTCAAAAACAGCCCAGTATCCAGCCGCTGGTCAACCATGTTCGTGCGGCTGTTCTGGGAATCGAGCGATTGACGGAGGCGCATCAGGAATCTGCCGAGCGCGCCGACGCAATCGTTGTTCCCCTGATGGGCGAGGGGCGTATTCTGGGCGTGGTCGCGCTCACGGCGCGCGCAGCAAGCGGGTTCAGTCCCGAAACGCGCGCCCGCGTCCGCGCACTTGCGCCGCACCTCACCGCGCTGGTGACGCTAATCGACCAGATGCGCCTGATGAGCGTGCGCCTTGCGGAGACCCAGACACTGTACGACTTGGAGAACCTGCTGTTCAGCGTCGAGAGCCCGCGCGCCCTGCCCCAGCGTGCGCTTGCCGTACTCAAGTTGGTGCTGCCGTATGAGCATGCCCAGCTGCTGCTGTGTAGCGACAAGCAGTTGGAACTCGTGGCACAAGAGGGGGCGATGCCCCCGCTGCACACGGCGTTGCCGAGCCTGAGCCAAGCCGAGCTGCCCGCGCAGGCGTGCCTCTACGACGCCAACCACGAGCAGGCACAGGCGTTCGCGCCCGCCACCAGTTTGATGATAGCCCCCCTGCGCGGCGGCGTGCGCATCCAAGGGCTGATTGCGCTCGGTCGCACGGAGCTGCCCGCATTCCATGAGGTAGACCTCGAACTGCTCCAGACGCTGGCGTTCCAGCTGACCAGCGTGCTGGAGCGCGCCCTGCTGCTGAGCGACTTGGAACGGCTCGCCGTGACGGACGGGCTGACGGGGCTATATAACTACCGCCACTTCCAAGAGCGGTATCGGGAGGAGGTGAACCTCTGCCGACGCTACCACCACCCGCTGGCGATGATGCTCATCGACTTGGACGGCTTCAAGCAGGTGAACGACACCTACGGGCATCTGGAGGGCGACTACCTGCTGGTGCAGCTGGCGGATGTGCTGCGCCATACGCTGCGCAACACGGAGCTGATTGCCCGCTACGGGGGCGACGAGTTCGTGGTGCTGATGCCCTCCACGAATTTGCAGGGGGGCGTCGCTGCCGCGAATCGGGTCTTGCACGCCGTGCGCGAGACGCACTTTTTGGACACGATGGGCGCGCCGCGCTTCCGAATTACGCTGAGCATCGGCGTCGCCGCCTACCCCGACAGCACGCAGAACCCCGTCGAATTACTGGAAAAGGCGGATGAAGCGCTCGAAACCGCCAAGCGAAGTGGCAGGAATCGGGTCGTCGCCAGCGAAAATATCGTATAAATACTGAAGTCGCCCGCACCGCCGACGGATTATAATATAGGCACTGTGCTGGGCGAAAGTGGAGAGCGCGTGATGAAACCCACGACCCTGCAACAAGCCGAGGAGTATCTACAGCGCGGACGGCTAAAACAAGCGGCGCGGGTGCTGCGACGCGCCGTGCAGGCGGGCGACGCGCCCTTGGAATGCTACCTGCGCCTTGCGGAGGTGTGCCGCATGCAAGAGAACTGGCGCGACGCCATCGACGCCATCCGAGCCGCACTTCAATGCCAGCCCGACTCCGTAGTGGCTCGAGAACGGCTCATCGAGCTGCTCATCGAGAGCGGACGCCTTGCCGAAGCCGTCGCCGAGTGCGAACGCTGGCTCAGCGAAATGCCCGAGCACCCCACCCCGCTGGAACTGCTGCTGGACGCCCACTGGCACGCGATGGACTACCCGCGCGCCCTACAGGCGGCGAACCGACTGGTGAACCTGCAGCCTTACGCCGCGCACTACCGCCTGCGCCGCGCACGCCTGCTGGACAACCTCGGACGGCGCGGGGAAGCCGTCCGCGACTACGAATGGCTCGCCTTTGAAGCGCACGCCCCGCGTGGAATCACGGTCTGGGCGACCCTCGAACTGCAACGGCTTGACAGGCTGCAGATTCGCCAGCTGATGTGCCTGCTGATGGAGGACGCGCTGTTCTGGGTGAAGTTCATCCGCGACCCGAAAGACGCGGCGCGCGAGCGCGGCTTCATCTTCAGTCGCGTCGGCGAAGAGGTGCTGGAGGCGCTGCCCGACACGCTCTTGCGCGAGATGCCGCGCCCCCTCCGCCACAATGCAGGCTATAGCTGAGCGACTGCAGCCCGTTCGCCACGCGCTCGGCGCGCGCACGCTGGTGATGGGCGTGCTGAACACCACGCCCGACAGCTTCTACGACGGCGGCAGGTACGCGGCGTTCGAGCGCGCCCTCGCACGCGCCGAACAGATGCTCGCCGAAGGCGCGGACATCCTCGACATCGGCGGCGAATCGACCCGACCTGGCGCGGAACCCGTGCCCGAAGACGAGGAGCTGCGCCGCACCGTCCCCGTGATCGAAGCCATCGCCGCGCGCTATCCGCAAGCGATTATCTCCATCGACACGACCAAAAGCCGCGTCGCCGAACTTGCGCTGCATGCCGGCGCGTGCATCGTCAACGACATCAGCGGGATGACCTTCGACCCGCGCATGGCGGAGGTCGCAGCGCAGGCAGGCGCGCTGGTCGTGCTGATGCACATTCAAGGCACGCCGCGCACCATGCAACTTAGCCCCCACTACACCGATGTGGTCGCCGAAGTGCGCGACGCGCTCCGCGCCCACGCCCAACGCGCCGAGCAAGCAGGCATCCCACGCGAGAACATCTGGCTGGACCCTGGCATCGGCTTCGGCAAGACCGTGCAGCACAACCTGCAACTGCTGCGCCATCTGCCGACGCTCAAGTCGCTGGGCTACCCTATCTTGATAGGCACTTCGCGTAAGTCGTTTATCGGGCATCTGCTGGGCGGGCTGCCCCCTGAAGAGCGGCTGGAGGGCACACTGGCGACGCTCGCGCTCGCCGTCGCGTGGGGCGCGGACATCGTGCGCGTGCATGATGTGCAGGCTGCCGTGCGCACCGTGCGGATTGCCGACGCGCTCGTGCGTGAGGAAACACTAACAACAGTCCACACCGCCCAAGTTCGCAAAAATGAGAGCAATTGATGACCCCCTCCGTAAGGTTCCCCCTGCAAGCAGGGGGAACCGAACGGGCGCGCGGCTTGGTTCCCCTCGCGAAGCGGGGGGAACCTAAAGGAGGGGGGAATTTTAGACGCGCGATTGGTATAAACGGCTATGAATCGCTACCTGCTGAGGAACGGACGCCTGCTCGACCCGTCGCAGTCGCTGGATGTGCGGGGCGACCTGCGGCTGCGCGAGGGGCGCATCGCTGAATGGGGCGACGCGCTCGCGCCCGACGCAGGCGAGACGGTGATTGACTGCACGGGCTGCTGGGTCGCGCCAGGGCTGGTGGACATCCATGTGCATCTGCGCGGCTTGGGGCAAAGCTACAAGGAGACGCTGCAGACGGGCGGCGCGGCGGCGGTCGCAGGCGGGTTCACCAGCGTCTGCTGTATGCCTAACACCGAGCCGCCGTTGGACAGCCCAGCGCTCGTGCGCGAGATTTACGCTCGCGCCGAACGCGAGTCGCCCTGCAGGGTCTATGTGGTCGCCGCGCTCACGCAGGGTATGCGGGGCGAGACGCCGTGCGACTATCACGCGCTCAAGCAGGCGGGCGCGGTCGCCTGCTCCGACGATGCTTTCCCCGTGCAGTCTGCCGAGGTGATGCGCCGCGCGATGCTCGGCTGCGCCGCCTACGGGCTGCCTGTGGTGACGCACTGCGAGGACAAGTCGCTCAGCGACGGCGCGAGCATGCACGCGGGGACGGTCAGCGCGCGGTTGGGGCTGAAGGGCGCGCCTACCTCCGCCGAGACCGTGCAGATTGCTCGCAACGCGCTGCTGGCGCACGAGACAGGCTGCCACCTGCATGTGCAGCACCTCTCGACGGCGGTGGGCGTCGCGCTCGTGCGGTTTTTCAAGGGGCTGGGCGTGCGCCTAACAACCGAAGTCGCCCCGCACCACCTGCTGCTGACCGACGAGGCGTGCGCAGGCTTCGATACCGACGCGAAGATGAACCCGCCGTTGCGCACGGACGCCGACCGCGACGCGCTCACGCACGGCGTGCTGGAGGGCGTCATCGACTGCATCGCGACCGACCACGCGCCGCACGCGCCGTTCGAGAAAGCGCAGCCGTTCCCCAGCGCGCCGTTCGGGATTGTCGGGCTGGAGACCGCGCTGGGATGCATCCTGCACTGGAACCGCCAGTTGCCCCAGCCGCTGGAGCCGCTGCAACTGGTGAACCTGATGAGTACCGCGCCCGCGCGACTGATGGGGTTGCCTGCGGGCACACTGCAACTCGGCGCGCCCGCCGATGTGGTAGTGATTGATCCCGACCTGCGCTGGCGGGTGGACGCAACGCAGTTCCGCTCGCGCAGCCGCAACACGCCGTTCGAGGGCTGGGCACTGACGGGCAAGGCGCGCTATACCTTCGTCGGCGGCGCGTTGGTGCATCGCGGGGACTAATCGGGTATACTGCGCATGGTGATGCGTATGGCGACAATCGCCGCAAAACAACAACCGACCGAAATCATCTACCCTGACTCGGACGGCAAACCGATGGCAGACAACACCCTGCAAGCAGACGCGATGACGATTATCTACAACAATCTGCGCGCCATCTTCGCCGACGACCCGAATGTGTTCGTCGCGATGGACTTGCTGTGGTACCCTGTGGAGGGCAACCCGCGCATTCGCGTCGCGCCCGATGTGCTGGTCGCGCTCGGACGCCCCAAAGGGCATCGCGGCTCCTACAAGCAGTGGGAGGAGGGCGGCGTTGCGCCGCAGGTGGTGTTTGAGGTGCTGTCGCCGGGCAATCGCACGGCGGCGATGAATGCGAAGCGTCGGTTTTATGCGCGGTATGGGGTGCAGGAGTATTATGTGTATGACCCTGACACGGGGCTGTGGCAGGGTTGGGTGCGTCGGGGGCGTCGGTTGACGCGCGTGCGTCAGATGGAGGGCTGGCGCAGCCCGCTGCTGGGGATCGTGTTCGGCAAGGGGTTCAAAGAGAACCCAGGCTTGAGCCGTCCTGATGGCAGCGCGTTCATCACTTTTGAGGCGTTGGCGCGTATGGCGGAGCTTGCGGAACGGCGCGCCGAGCGCGAGCGTCAGATGGCAGAGCGGTTCCGTCAGCAGATGCTGGAGGCGCAACGGCGCGCGGAACGCGAGGAACGGCTCGCACGACAAGAGCAGCGCCGCGCCGAGCGATTGGCGCAACGGCTGCGTGAACTGGGGATTGACCCTGACACGCTGGAGTAGCGTCGCTTACTCCCGCTTCTCCATCAGCATTTGCAGCACGCCGTCGTCGGGGAAGCGTTGCAGTCCGCGCCACGCCCAAGTGCGCATCCTGCCCAATTCGCCGAGCTTGTAGGCTCTCAAGGCAAGCCAGCGGTAGGCGTACAGCAGCCCCTCCCGCTCGAACGGATTGCTCGGCGTCCAGTCCGCGCCGTTCTCCACCGCCCGCAGCAGATACCGCTCGCTCAGGTCGTACCGCTCGGTGTAGAGCAGGTGGTAGCGTCCCAGCTCGGTGAAGATGGCGATGCTTTTGGGGCTGTTGCGTGCACCCTCTTCCAGAAACGCCAACGCCTGCGGGAGGTTTTTGGAGTTGTCGAACAGAATCATCTGCGCGCCTACGAGGTAGCCGGGCACAAAGGTCGGGTCAATCCAAGTCATGAAGCGGTACAGGGGCAGCACCTCGCGCACGGGGCGGTGGAAGTGGTGGCGCACATCGAAGTAGGGCTTCACATTTCGCTCAATGTCGCCCCAGAGCCAGCGCGGGTCGCGTTCGGGTTCGGGGATGACGCCCGTTTCGTCGTGGTGGTCGTGCAGTCCGTCCGCGCTGCTGGCGGCGTGCGCCGTGCCGTGCTGTTTCTCGCGCTCGGTCATCGGGCGCAGGCGCACGCCCCCGTGCGTATACTCGTCGGTCTTCGCCCACAGGTAGCTGGCGACGCTGCCGCGAAACTCGCCCATCACCGACGCCAGCGCCTTTTTGTCGTACACGGTCAGTGCGTCCAGCGTCTCCGCGCGCTGCGTGTGGTAGGGCGTGGCGACCCGTACCAGCGCGCCGCTCACTACGGCGCATAGGGCAACCACTACCGCGCCTATCAGCGTACCCACTTGCACGGGGTCAATTATCGGCAGGACGGGCGTTGCGTCTCACTTAGTGTCGGGCAACAGAAACCGCATGCGTTCACAGGCGTCCATATGTGTACCTGCTGCTGCAGGAGAACTTTTCACAAGGAGGTGCAGTATGCGAATCACTTGCATTTGGGCGCGTGGTCTACTCGTATGTGGAGTGTTAGGGCTGGTTGCAGCGTCTGTTGTGCCTATGGCGCACGCGACGCCCAAGCGTGCGGAGCGCAAGTCGCCCCCTGCGGCTGAGCGTGTGGAGGAGTCCCTCCCCGCGACGCCGTCCGCCCCGCCGAAGCCGAAGCCGTTCGGCCCGCCGAAGCCGAAGCCGTCCGCCCCGCCGAAGCCGAAGCCGTTCGGCCCGCCGAAGCCGAAGCCGTCCGTTGCCCATGCCGCGCCGCCTGAGCGTCGGTTGGCATCCGCCGAGCGCGTCGGCGTTTCGGCGGATTGGACGCTGAACTACTTGCCCAGCGAGGCAATTGAGGTGGTGGGCGTCGCGCCGTATCCTGCCCGCGCCGAGTCGCGTGCGCACGCGCGTATGCAGGCGCGTCAGGCGGCGATTCTGGACGCCCAGCAGCAGTTGGTGGAGCAGTTGTACGGCGTGCAGGTCACTGCCACACGGCGCAAGAGCAATCAGCGTATAGACGAGGACATCGTCGTCCACACGAAGGGCGTGCTGCGGGGCGCGCGGATCGTCGCCGAGCGCGATCGGGGCGATATGTACGAGGTGCGCATGCGCTGGACGCCGCCCAGCGGGGCAGGTGCGCTCCCCCAGCCAGAGCGACAGCCTGCCTTGCCGAAGCCGACGCCCGTTGGAACGCCCCCGACGCGCCATGCACCGCGCATCCCGATGGGCTACACGGGCGTGGTTATCGACGCGCGCGGACTGGGGCTGCAGCCCAGTATGTCGCCGCGCCTGCGCGACGCCTACGGCAACACACTCTGGGGCAACCTCGAGATAGCGCCCGAAGTGGTCATCGAGTACGGGCTGGCAGGCTGGGCGCGCACCGAAGCCGAACTCCAGCACCCTAATCTGCGTGCGCGCATCGGCGAGAACCCGCTCTGGATACGCGCGATTCGTGTGCAAGGCGTGGGGCGCAACGAGATCATCCTCGACTCCGCCGACGCCGAACGCCTACTTCGCGAGAACGCCGTCGGCGGCTTCCTGGAACGGCTGGCGGTGGTGTTTTTGTACTAAGTGTGAGACCATCACCGCCGCACCGTCGCCGACTCCAGAATCGTGAGTGTCCCGCGCACGCTGTCCAGCTCCGCCAGCACGCCATAGGGCAGCGTGAGCGGGTCTTTGATGTGCCCGAACGGGAAGCCCGCCATCGACGGCTGCGGCAACCCGCCGAAGTAGTCGTCCAGTATCTCGTCGGGCGTGAGTGTCCGCTCGCCCTCCTTGACATGTTGTTCCCAACGGGTGTCCTCGCTGAAGGCGATTCCGCGACAGACCGCCCACTTGCCCGCCAGCGCAAGGTGGTTCAGCATCGCATCGAGGCGATAGGGCGGCTCGTCGACATCTTCGATAATCACAATCGCGTCGCGCGTGTCCAGTTCGTAGGGCGTGCCGATGGAGTCCGCCATCAGGCAGAGGCAGCCGCCCGTGATGCGCCCCTGCGCCTTGCCCGGCACAATCGTGCGGTAGGGCGCGTTCCAAGGGGGCAGCTCGCCCAGCGGTTCGGGAACCTCCAGCGCGCGCCAGAACACCTCCATCGCGTGGTCGGGGATGGGGCGCGTCATCGTGATGGGCATCGGCGCGTACAGCCCGACCAGCCCCACCTGCCGCAGCAGCCACAGATGCAACACGGTGATGTCGCTGTAGCCGATGAGCAGCTTCGGGTGGTTGCGAAACACCGCAGGGTCTAAATACGGGATGAGCCGCGCTGCGCCGTAGCCCCCACGCGAACACAGCACAGCGTCCACATCGTCGCGAGCGAACATCGCCATCAAGTCGTGGGCGCGCTGCTCGTCCGTGCCTGCTAAGTAGCCCCGCCGCGCCAGCGCATACTCGCCCAGCACAATCTTGTAGCCGCGCTGGTAAAACGGTTCCAGCCCTTTCTCCAAGTCCTCCGCCTCGATCGCGCTGGAGGGCGAGACCACCCCCAGCGTCATGCCAGGTTCAATCGCCTTCGGTCGGAGCAACTCCATAGCGGTTCGGATACGCCCCCCAGCGAGAGAATCCTGCCCCTCTAAAAAACGCGCCCGTCTACCAATAATTAGCGCAGGAGGCAGAAGGAGATGCATATTCACGCAAACTTGGCGGAGCAGTTGCACATCAACGAGCAGAACTTAAGGCAGCGCAAGCAGTTTCTGCGCCTCAGTCAACACGAGGCGGAGCTTTTGCGCAAGTACGCTGGCTGGGCAGAGCAAATCGCCCCCGCCTACGCCCGTGAGTTCTACGACTTCCAGTTCGACTTCCCTGAGACGCGCGCCTTTTTCGAACGCTATGCGCATAAAAAAGGCGTCTCCCTCGCCCAGTTGCGGGTAGCGCTGGAGAACGCACAGGCGAACTACCTACTGGACATCTTCCGCGAGGCGCAACGCGGCGGCGACTTCGGGATGGACTTTTTCGCCAGACGGCTGCGCATCGGCTACACACATAATGTCATCGACCTGCCGATGAAGTGGTACCTTGGCAGCTACGGACTGCACACAGACCTGTTAGCGCGCTACATCCGCGAGTCCGAGCATATCCCAGCAGATGAGGGTCGCGACCTGTTCCAAGCCGTGCTGCGGGTGTTCTACTACGACATTCAGGCGGTCGTCGACTCGTTTATTGTGATGCTGCTGCAAGATTTCGGATTGGACACCAGCACAGTACGTGTACAATCGCAGAGCCAAGACCTGACAGAGTATCTTGGCGACATCCGTCGCCTGTTCGCCGATGCGATTAACTCCTCGCTCGATGCCAGTGGCGAGATTCTGCAGGCGTCCTCGAATCTCAAGGAGACGACCGACCAGACGCAGCTGGCAGTAAATCAAATTGCCTCCGCGATTGAGCAGGTGGCGCGCGCGACGACGCACCAAGCGACGCAGATTCACCACGCCGCCGAGTCAACGCGCACCTTAAGCGAGGGCGTGCAGACCGTCTCGCGCGGCGTTGAGGAGCAGGCGCAAGCCGTGCAACGCGCCACGCAGGTCATCGACCAAGTGGGCGGCAAAATCCGCACGACCGCCGACAAGGTACGCGCGATGGGCGAGCATTCGCAGCGCATCGGCGAGATGATCGAAGTGGTCAACCAAATCGCGTTTCAGACGCACCTGCTCGCGCTCAACGCCGCGATTGAAGCCGCGCGCGCGGGCGAGGCGGGACGCGGCTTCGCCGTCGTCGCCAAAGAGGTGCAACAACTCGCCGAACGCTCCGCGCAGTCCGCCAAAGATGTCGGGCAACTCGTGAACCAAATCCGACAGGTGGTCGGCGAGGCGGTCGGCGCGATGGAGCAGTCCACCCAGCAGTTCGAGCAGGAGCTGGTCACCGCCGTGCGCGAGGTGAGCGCGATTGTCGAGCAGTACCGCAGCGTGGCGCGCCAGATGGCGCAAAGCGCGGAGCAGGTGCGCGTCGCGATGGACGAGGTCGCCAGCTCGGGCGAGCAGACCAGCGCCGCTGCGCAAGAGGTCAGCGCGTCCAGCCAAGAGCTTGCCGCGCAGGCGCAGGAGGTCGCCCGCTGGGCGAACGAGCTTTACCAAATCGCCGAGCGGCTCAATCACGCGCTGAGTGCGTTCCAGCGCCGCGAGATGCACACCACCACCCGCGCGGCGTAGGAACCAACTCGGGGCGCGGGAGCCGCGCCCCATGCCCCCTTTGGAGTGCTGAAGCGTCAGCTTCAGCGTCGGGCGGAAGCTCCGCTTCCGCACTCCATAAGCCGTTGTGTTCGCTTCAGCACGCGCGAAATCTGCACGAGTCCCCTCTTTGGAGTGCTGAAGCGTCAGCTTCAGCGTCGGGCGGAAGCTTCGCTTCCGCACTCCATATCCCCCTCGCCTGCGTGCGGGCGGGCGCGTGCTGTTTTGCCCTCATCCCTAACCCCTCTCCCACGCAGTGCGCCGACCCTATGGAGTGCTGAAGCGTCAGCTTCAGCGTCGGGCGGAAGCTTCGCTTCCGCACTCC
>NZ_JANSHO010000053.1:0-237 GCF_047502635.1 Synechococcus sp. RC10B2 | reverse complement strand
CCTCTCCCACGCAGTGCGCCGACCCTATGGAGTGCTGAAGCGTCAGCTTCAGCGTTGGGCGGAAGCGAAGCTTCCACACTCCATATCCCCCTCGCCTGCGTGCGGGAGGGCGCGTGCTGTTTTGCCCTCACCCCCCGCCCCTCTCCCACCTTGTGGGAGAGGGGTGTAGGGGCGCGGCACGCCGCCCCCTCAGCGTCGAGCGGAAGCTTCGCTTCCGCACTCCATACCCCCCTCGCC